>PGXB01000001.1 GCA_002838945.1 candidate division Zixibacteria bacterium HGW-Zixibacteria-1 | reverse complement strand
AACGCCGTCATTCGAGCCTGGGTTTTAAAAATCCAGTTGACTTCGAACGGGCGGCTACCCTATCTTAACTATGTGTCCATTTTTTTAGGGGAAGACCATCTGCCCCTTTGGCGTTGATACGATTCAGACAAAAGTCCTCAAAGTGATATTCTATTTATGAAACCAGGACAAGTCCATCCGGGTCACCGCTGGCTTTACTTCTTGTCGCCCGTCAGCGATTTGCCCAGATCCTCGAGTTTGTCCGTCGCTTCGGTCTTAATTTTCTCCATACCCTGATCCTTCAAATCGGTGAGATTCTTCCCGAATCCCTCCGGAAACAAACCGCTCCCGGCGGCCAGCGCTTTGGTGATGAGCGTCTTCACTACCGTGGCAGTTACCTCGCTTATTTTCGCCCCGTTATCACTGCCGACATCATGCAATGAGAAATTATCGAGTTTGAATGACTTCTCAGTTTTCTGTCCAAGAAGACTGAGCGAGCCGGTTACGTTTATATCACGCAGCGCGATCAACCCGATGCGGAATTTCTGGGATTCTCCCGATGATGACATATCCAGCTGCTTGATATGGTCGAGCAATACCTGATAATTTCCCTTTTTATCAATCTGTTCGAGATTGAGCGTGATACCCTCAATGATAAACGAATCGACCATGACTTCATCGTCCAGTACTGATCCGGCAACGACATCAACCATCCCTTTGCGAAGCGACAGAAAATTCTCCGCCGTGAATCCTTCCGGGTTGCTGATTTCGAGGTTGTTTAATTCCAGACTGCCGCCGCTTATTTCGAGGGAGGCCGAACCGAGGTCGGTTTCCACACCGAGGGCATAAGCGGAGCCGGTTTCAACCGCTTTTTCGACCAGCATATTGCGGCCGAAGTACGCAACCACCAGCGCGACAATTACAAGGATAACTACAGAAAGAACGATTTTCTTAAACATAGCGACAACTCCATTTATAAATTACATACCGGGCTCAAACAGCCAACGGCCCATCTACTGCAAGTAACCCAAAGCAGGTAGTGGGGCACCCGCGCTGATATCCCCCATGATTATTCAGAATTTAAATATCTTGATACAAGATAACCGTATTATAATTCAATATCAATAACCTTTGTTTTCTCCCTTTATTCGATTTCGATTATGTCAGCGGCACTCGCCGAGCGCAACAGATAGCCCACAGCCCGCCGAGGCGGGTGGGGCACCCGCGCCGTGGGGATGTCGACCTTTCCTATTATCCTGCAGTAAAGTGTGGGTTACGAATTCGCACCGCGAGCGGTGCGCCACCGGCCGAGTCTAAGTTTCAAAAATCCAGTTGACTTCGAAAGGGCAGATACCCTATCTTAACCATGTGTCCATTATTTTGAGGGAAGATCATAGGAACTATAAGTATGGCTGGGATGCCTATTGAGAAGGAGATTAAACCATTATAAAATCGGATCTGACGCGTTTTGTGTCAAGAACAGGCAGTTGCCTGTTGCTGCTGTTGGTGATTGGTGATAATGTTTGGTGCTCTGATATGTCAAGAGATTCAATTTCGGCCGGGATGATATATGTTCAAGGCGGCAGTTATGAAATGGGCGATGTATTTGGCGATGGCAGAGAAAACGAAAGGCCGGTCCACCAAGTCACGATAAATGATTTCTACATCTCGAAGCATGAGGTGACGGTTGGACAATTCAGAGCCTTTGCCGGGGAAGCCGGATATGCCACATCGGCTGAATGCCCTGATGACTCAGCAGCGCGCATGGCGATCATGGAGCAATTCTCCTCACGTGATCTAACGCCGCAGAAAAGGTCAGAACTCCATGAACGCCTATTGCAGTTGTCGGGTGCCGGATTCTGGGATGCGGGTAAGAGAGACTGGACGGGGTACAACCCACTCACCAACTGGAAGAATCCCGGCATCGAGCAGACGGAAGATGACCCGGTACTGGCAATCTCACTGGATGACGCCATATGCTATTGTAACTGGCTCAGCAAAAAGGCTGGTTTGCCTGTTGCCTACGATTTGACCACCGGAGGGATCCTGGATAAAGATGGCAACCCAACTCTTGATGTAACTGCTGTCAGAGGTTTTCGATTACCGACTGAGGCCGAGTGGGAATATGCGGCAAGAGAAGGTGGTCGCAAAGTGAGGTTCGGGAACGGCAAGGACATTGCCAAGTCCTCCGAAATAAACTTCCGCGGTGATGAAGGTGAATACAAGTACCTTGACCGCGGAGAGTATTTTGGAGGAACGAAACCGGTTGGGAGTTTCCCGCCAAACTGCTTGGGTATATACGATATGAGTGGAAACGCCTGGGAATGGGTGAGCGATAAGTACGCAGCCTATGGCGGCGAAGCTCAAGAGAACCCTTACGTGACCACCGGTAGCAAGCATATCCTGCGGGGTGGAAGATGGGGTGGTGATGCTTCCGAGGCTCGAGTATTTCATCGTAGTGCTTGGCCTAGAAACGACCGCTGTAATAATTCCGGTTTCCGAATAGCAAGATCGAGATAAGAGATGACGGCGATTCTTGGGTCTGTACGGCCTCTGGTCAGGGGAGTTTCCGATATGGCTGAATGGAGCGCTAAAGCCCAAATCAGATAATGCTCTTTCTAACACTTTTCTAACAAAACAAGCCAAAACACCCTAAAATAAAGGAAAACACCAGACACTTAGTTTCCTGTAAGTTATTGCTATTACTACAGGTTAGTGTCTGGTGCTTTCTTTTGTTCGGACACCTGAGCTGGCTCATAACCCGAAGGTCAGGGGTTCAAATCCCCTCCCCGCTACCATAATTCATTACATCGCAATTAGTTATACGTTCTCATGAGGAAACAGTCTGTCAAGGCTCCAGCCCCAAGGTCAAAATAATTTTACCTCTTGTTTTATGTTGACCTTTTTTAACTGGAAATTCTTCGCATTGTGACCTTCGGGTTCTTCATAACTACACTGAATAAAAATTTTTATCTACAAAGTGAATTGCCTATTGACGGTGAGGACCATACTGATTTGGTGGCTGGATAAAGTCTTGTGAGTAGCTTGTGATGGCCCTTTTCTTCTTTTAATCGTGAATTTATTTCATATTTCGAGGCTTTCAATTAAAATTTGGCTCAATACATTTAATCTAATTCGCGGATTTTCGCTGATGCTTTTGCCGCAATTGCACATGATTGAGGCGCAAGCTCAAAGCAGGCTCTATAATCTGCCAGAGCCCTGGCATTATCGCCACAACCTTCGTATGCCTGTGCACGTTCGTAGAAAGATTCATAGTCTGGCTCCATTTCCAAGACTTTCGAATATGGTTCGATTGCCCTGCAATATTCCCCGTTTTCAATATACGCCAAACCTCTAAAATAATAACTCCAAAAACTGTTTGGCTCCAATCGATAGGCCATATCAAAGTCCGAAGTTGCCTTATCGGTTTTTCCCAATAAATAGTAGGCTGCTCCTCGCATTGCGATAAATTGAGCCTTAGACGAGGAAATTTCTATTGCCCTGGAACAGTCATTAACAACATTGCTGTAGTTACCCAATGCCATATTGCACAGGGCTCTATTTATATATGCCTCCACGGTCTCTTCAATGGTCAAGGATTTGGTGAAGTCTTTTACTGCCAAGTCATCTCGACCAAGTTCGATATTGACAAGCCCTCGGTTGTTCAAAGCCTGGTAGCTGGATGGATTAATCGTTAACGCCTGATCAAAATCGTTATTGGCTTTTGCATATTCACCAATAAGATAGTACGTCTGGCCGCGATCAATATATGCGATCTCAAATCTGCTATCAGCAGAGATGGCATTATTGAATTGTCCTATAGCCTCTTCGAATTCACTCGTGGCAAGCAACATCTCGCCCTTGAGGCAGTATTCTATAGCCTTATTTCTGTCGGCCAGAATTAGACCGCTGTGTATCATAAGGAATACCAATATGAGAATAAGCAGTATCCCTTTCCTCTTGACGGCATTCATAGCTTTGCCCCTTTCTTTCCAAAAAGATGACTATCACTTGACTTCGGCTGTGAGTTGTATTTTAATCCATTTATAGCCGAACTGGCGTCTGGAGTCTGGCAAGTCCGACCACTTTTCGTCAATCTCATAGTCCAGAATCGTAAAAGTATATTTTACATTTTCAAATCTTACGGACTCTTGGTGCCCAATTGCCGGGCGCGTGCCTTTGGCTTGTCCAAGTCGTGTAAATGTTAAACAAGTATCTCGCTTTCTGTCGAAATCTTCACTATATGGGTGGATTTCAAGCATAAACATCTTTGCCATAGGTGCGTAATTACCATCTACCCGATCATAATCCAACCCTTGCTTGTTTTGTGGTGTGGATAAATCCGATTTGTATACCCGGACGGCATCTGACAAATCTGTAATTACCAATGAAAAGTTATATGCCCGATCATCGTCATCAATATATGTATAAATATCCTGATTTTCCAGATCATACAGTGGCTTAAGATTAGGCTCCCAGGTGCCAAGTTTTCCCTGAACAACGCCTTGAACCGTGAACTGCCTATCCACGAGAACACGCTCCTTGGAATCTGATTGAGCCGATACCATATTCGCCGGATGCAAAATCAAAATCCCAAGTAATATTAAAACGAAAAAGGAAGATACAAAATAGCCTGAAGCGTTCTTTGATGGCAAAAGATATCCACACATGATTACACCTCCTCAATTATATGGTAGATTTACTATTTCATCGCTTTGCAATGAAACCCTTGAATTTCAATCTCGTCCAACGAAATCATCATCCCAAACCTGCCAGAGATATAAAATCGTAAGCTGCGCGTATCTGAATAGGTCCATGACTGAATATATTAGGGCGGTACGATATGCATGACACCGCCCTGATCCATAAACATGGTTTATTCTGTCAATGGGTAGATAGCGTTCCAATTTTGCTTTTCCAGCCACCTCCTTCGACTTCCACGTGGTTTTGCCCAGCATCAACCCCCATCGCTTGAGTTTGGACAAGGTATATTTTATGAGTTGCATTTTCCGATGGGTAGTTTACAGTAAAGGAGACAGAAACATCCTGGTACTTTTCAACCGCAGACTTCCTGCGGACCCTGTTAAAAACGCAATCATATACTTTGTTGTTAATACAAACATAAAGCTGAGTGATAGGAGTACGTTTGTTATTCCAAACCTTCAAATCAAAGGATAGCGAGATCGTATTCTTCTTGACAGAAATATCAAGATTTTTCCACGCGTAGCCGACATTACCATCCTCTTCCAAATATTCACCCTTGCTTTTGGTGACATCTACCGAATACGAAGAAGTATAGGCATAAACTAAAGCGCTGGTCAAAAATACACACAGAAAGAATGACCAAAACATTACTCTCGATGAATTCCCTCGTATTTTGAGTTCCTCCTTTTAATAGGTTATTGTTTATAAATCATATACCCAACTAAAGATTTGGGCAAATCATCGTGACCTTGTTAGTTGACTATGATTTATATTCTGACAACATTTCCACTACCTCCCGATTCCTGACAAAAAGGAGATGATATCTACCGCGGCGAGCTGAGCGCTTTCAGGCGCTTCAGTCGTCTTCGCCTTTTCGAAAATCGGGATAAGAACATCTCGGCTAAATTTTCGAGATAATAAACTTGCTTGATTCATTCCCCCCATTTCAGCGATGCCTTGATCATGCGCGGTCAGGCCGCGCCTATATACACTTAATCCCTCACTCTCACGATTAGCATCGACCATTTCATGAGTTTGGGCAACCCAAATAAGAAGTCCCTTAAACAGAAAATCTCCCTGCTTGCGGAGATTATCTTGCGCGATGGCGTAATTGTTATAAAGCCTCCTTGAAAATCTCTCTTTCGGATCAAGTCTTATGTCCAAACCTACCAAATAATTTTCAATGGGCGGAACCATATGACCCTGATCAGCATCCGCAACGTATCGCTTTGTGGCCTCGAATCTCGCTTGGATTTCCCGCTCCATACCAGCCAAAGAAGATAGGGTTCCAAGCTTTACTTCGATTCGTCCCAGGTAATACATATATTCTTCATACCTACTTACCGCCCGATCATAATCCCTGCGGTTATTTATGGGCATAGGAACCTGTATCGCCTTTGATGCCTTTTGAATGTCGATATCTTGAGAGACTACCATTTCAGGAGTAGTATTTATAATGGCTTCATATGCTCGGATTTCAGCAGCGCTGCTCTGTTGTGACTTTCCGCTCTCCGATGATTCGACTACCGCAATAGTGAAATCGAGCATATTATTATTTGTGAATCTCAACTGTATATAGGGAGAGCCATATTCTTTTTGGAGATATATGGGGTGATCTTTACTCAATTCAAGTGAACCCGACTGGGTTGCACCTCCAACAATATCCACTCGTATTCTGTCATTTACCCAATTATCCGACGCAAGATTAACATTCAAAGCTTCAAATCTAATATCCTCGCTGGTTCCGGGGTGAATAACTATTTTATAATCCTTTTCACTGGAAAAGACTAAGGATGTAAAAACAAGAAGAATTGATAGCGAGAACGAAGCAATCAGTTTTTGATTGGCAATCATCAAACCTCCTATTGAAAATATAATTTACTGAATCCAAGGCATTTCTATTTAGAATATACCTAATCGTTTAAAATATATAGTCACAACTCCTGACTTTTGCAGAAAATATTTTATGATTGCGAACCTCAATTTAAACATATAGTCTAATATAATAATATATTAACGCAAGTCCACATTTGTCTACACCTCTTTCTAACAATTTTCAAACAGAATAAGCCAAAACCGGCAGAGGCCGGGTTTATTTAATCTATTGCCATTAAGACGGTTAGTGTCTGGTGCTTTCTACTGTTTGGACTAATGTACAGGCTCATAACCCGAAGGTCGCAGGTTCCCTTCAAAGGCTCAGGATCTTCGCTTCGCTGCGACAAATCCTCTCCCCCGCATTCTGAGTGACTGCGGGGGGGATAATATCCAATTAAATTATCTGCTAAGTTCCTGTCGTTCCGCAAATCGGCGCCGGACCGCCTTTATACAGATAACTGATCAAATAGGTCACATCCAGAATATTGATTACATTGTTGCCGTTGGCATCAGCTTTATCGCTGCAGACCGGGGCCGCTCCACCCTTATAAAGATAATTGATTATGAAAGTCACATCAAGAATGTTGACAGCATCATTGTTGTTGGCGTCACCCGCCACTTTACAGCAACCGGGACCGCCGGATTCAAATCCCTGCCAGAAACCATGGTTGAGACCATAATTTGTCGATGATCCGGCTCCGGTGGCAGTTTGAGCAACGGTGCCACTTAATTGATAATTCGTCGAAGTACCATTGATACTCCCACCAGATGATATCACCTGCCAGTTGATTTCCTCGCCGACTCTTTCGTTGGTATAGGCGATCATGGCCAGAATCACTATTGCAAATAAAATCAATATTGAGATTTTCATGATTATTCCTCACTGCGTTCCGGATGATCCTGCAAGTCTTGATGATTTATTTTATTGGTTGATTTCTCCATACCGAATCCAAAAAGTTCGGGATTCCTATATAAGCCGCGTTCATCATCAGACTTATATTCTTCGACCGATTTGCGCATATTGACTGCGAAAGCATCTTTGCGGATTCCGGTCACTTGCCATGAAACCTCGACAAATGGTTTGTCCGTTTTAATGGAGAACCGATTATCTTTTATTTTTTCACTAATGATTGCCTGGGCAAAAGTGCCCATTACCGTCAATTGATAACGGAAATCAGAATTTAAGGATTCAAAGTAATTCGGTAAATCAACAGCAGCATTTCCATCAGCATCAGTAGTAACATTGCCGTTATAAATATTCATCATATCTGGTGAGCTGACATCGGAGTGAATAAGATACATATTTTCCGGATCATCAGGGTGATCTATTATGAATTCCCCGCCGCCTTTGCTGTAGACACCGGTTGCATCCACATTACCATAGAAGTAACCACCGTAGTTTCCTGTAGAATTACCACAGGAAGCGTATATTCCATAATTATTTGTCGCAGAGGATCCCCGAGCCCATACACCATAGGCTGTTGCTCCATCCCGTCCTTCTGAGTATAAACCATAAGAAGTCCCGGTTGCAATGCTAGTAGTGAGGGCTTGTGCATAACCATAAAGAGCATATCTGTTATTACCATCTGTCGTATAGGAACCTCTTATCGCATATCCATACCAACCGTTCCAGCCGTTGTATGGTTAATCTCGCAGTCAACGCCATATAATATACCTGTACTTGAGTTACTTAAATTCACCTTTAACCCAACTCGAGAGGCTGGAATGTCATAGTCGCTCTCACGATAGATTTGACTATCAAATGTTTTGGTTCCAGTAATGGTTTGTAATGAACTTAAGTTAACCGCCGTGCCGCTTATCTTTGAAGTCGAGATGCTGGCAGAGTTACTAATGTCGGCATCAACGATAGCGCCGTCAGCAATTTCGGCGCTGTAAACGGCATTGTCAGCAATTTCATCTGAACCAACTGCGTTGGTAGCAATTTCATCTGAACCAACTGCGTTGGTAGCAATTTCGCTGGAGCCAACGGCATCGTTTGCAATATAAATTGCGGTAATGCCATTAGCGGCGACCGCTACGGTTACGCTGCCCGATGTACCGCCGCCCGTTAGACCAGAACCGGCCGTAACTCCGGTAATATCGCCACTCCCGACATCATCGATACCATCGGCAAACCCGGCCGGGACATTGGTCATATCGCCCCAATTAAGGTAGAAATCCGGCCCTTCACCTGCAAGGGTTTCAGCATTGTCGGCTAAATTGGCATAATCAGCATTTTGCGAATGAGATGCATATGGAACGGATACCAATTGAATTCGAGGCGAAATCTCCGCATCAGTTCCAACCGTAATTCCCAGGTAGCGGGCGGGTGTTGTAAACAAATTGGCGGGCATAGAAATTGATGCACCCAATTTATAATCGAATAATCCATCAGTAATGGTCACCGCCTGAAAACCGCTTGACCATAGCGAATCAGTACCTGTTGGAGAACCATAAATTTTGAATTTGATCAGGTAGGGTCCGTCAGCAACCGGATCACCGGCCGCATCTGTCAAACGACCCTGATAGTTAATTGTCTGCGGCACATCGGCCATGACAGATACGGCCAGGGCCGACATAATAAAAAGCAAAAACAGCTTTTGAAGGTTAACAAATCCGGCCATGTCATCCTCCTTATATCGTTTTTGATTAAATTATATTCAATACAGATTATTTACTCCAGGCTGTATAAAAAACTACTGAAATAATACTACTATTTCGATCGCTATTCTCGTTTTTAGACCTTGGCATATATATTCACAGTCTGCCGGATTCTGTGATGTGCTCTTATTAAGATGTTTAGAAACCAGATATGAAAATTTGGTCTATTAATGTAAATATATGAAAGCTATTGCTTTTGTCAAGGCAGAAAATGTGTTCACAGGCGGTTATATGACTCAATCATCCGCAGGTCGATCTTTTTGGTTTCCCGCCCATTATTCACCTTCTTCTCCACCCACTTCTCCACATCTTTCTCCTTAAACCGCACGAACTTGCCGATCTTGATATGGGGGATATAGCCCTGGTGTGTCCACTGGTAGATGGTCGAGGGCTGGACGCCCAGGACTTCGGCTATTCAAATGGTCTCGCAAAGCCTGCCCAGCTTATGCAAGCGGCTTAAATAAGACCCATCTAACATCGCGCAGACTAAGTGAACAAATTGATGACTTTCCTTGCCCTAAATGGTCATAAATAGACAAGGGAAATAGCAAAATGAATAGGCGTTTTAATTGCCATGAATTGGCCTTATGTACCACACATAGTAGTATTTATTTAGATCATTGTCGCCCAATGACCCGAGGGAAAGCAACGGCCTTTCCCGGATACTCTTATTTCCGCATTAACATTAAGCCGCCATTATAACAACCCTGAAAAGCGGAATATCAGCTTCCAATTTAACGAATTGCGCCGCCCCGCTACCAAAATTATTATTCCACAATCAGTTATGAGAGTGCACAGAATCCAATTACCTTAAGACTGCCAACCCGAAGGTCGGGGTAGTTTTATCTGGTATTTTCTACTATTGGGATTTTTGCATAGTCTTATAATCCGAAGGAGTGAATTGCCACCCCTCACTATATGTCGAAATACCACTCCGCTGTCTTGTCTGAGTTCAGTATCAATTTTGACTTGTTGTTGAATATTTCCGTTTGCGGTTCATACCGTTTGTCAGTTAAGGAAAACTTGATTCTGCAGATACCCGCTTGATTCTCTGATTTGGCTCGAAGAATTATCCGAATATCCGGCCCATTTGCTACGGTTAACGCCCCGTTCTGCTTTACCTGATAACCATAATTCTTAAACTCATCCAACAACTTGCTATAATCAGGATCGTCCACGGCTAGTTCGAGTTCTACAATATCCTTCAATAGCAAATCGCTTCGGTACTCCTCTTGATTATAACATTTTCGTGTGATGTCAAGAGAGTCATGGTTGCGGTCCGGATACTTGGATATCATATATTCGTTCTTATACTCCATGGCCCAGGTATTGGTTATGAAACTGAGAGTAGTATCTTCACTTAAGAAACCGAACATTTGGAACCAGGGAACTTCTTTGTCATCGATCTGTCGATACCTCACGTTTTTCCAGATATTTGTCATCCCTGAGTCGGTGAACTGTTTATGGAGATGCTCGATCCCGTTTTCAACTTCAACACCAAAGCCTATTCCGGAATATCCTTTGTTCTCATACTCTCCGATATTGAAGAATTCGATGTAGGTGTTTTCGCCCCAAACATAAGTACCGGTCCAAGATTGTCCGCTGTCGGCAGCAATTGTCTTTGTGATGCAGGCGCTAAAGATGTCTTTTAAGAAATCGGAATTACTTACAGAGGAATAGGTGGCACTGTCAAGGGTAACATATACATGGTTTACATATACCAAGGGTTTGGAATTATTTACTTCCCCGTGACTCATACCGGGCAGAATAAGTAGTATTAGGCACAAAAGCATGAAACAATATCTCATCATGATATTCTCCTTTTGTCTGATTAAGAAATTGCAGCAATAATTCATAGGCTCTCACTTGTCCGGTAATATTATTCCTGGCACAAATACTTCAATCTCATATATGAGAGGACTGAGACCGTTACAAATATAGCCAAAGCGAAACAACTAATGCAAGTCCAACATTTTTCTAACAGAATTAGCCAAAACCGGCAGAGGCCGGGTTTATTTAATCTATTGCCATTAAGACGGTTAGTGTCTGGTGCTTTCTGCTGTCAGGACTATTGTACAAGCCCATAACCCGAAGGTCAGAGGTGCCTTACCCGGACTGCTCACAGTGTTAATGGATAATTCCACTCTCTTAAATAACTCACCGCCCGGTCTTGCCGCTTACGGTCTTTTCTGTTATATTATGCCATCCGGCTTGGCCCGGCGAACCGGCAAGGGGCTGGGGGTGTGGGCAGAAGACAACTACCGCATTGGTAAATAACGGCCGCCACGGCATTAAAAGAGGACAGGTTATGCTTTCGAGGAAAAATTTATTCCCGGCTATTCGGGTTCTGGGTCTGACTGTAATAATAATGATTTTTGTCTCCGGTCTTGTTTCCGCCGAGGAGCGGATACTGGTCAGGGATTCTATCCCGGATTCATACAAGTGGGATTTCAGCCACATCTACCCCGACTGGAAGACATGGGAAAGCGACTTAGCCCGGCTCGATTCGCTGGTCGATTATTTCGCGACACTCCAGGGGACGCTTGCCGAGAACCCCGATAACCTCCTTAAGGTCTTCCGCTCCCGCGACCGGATCGATAAGCTTAATGACAGTGTTTCCTCGTATGTCGGTCTGCAATATGCCGTCGATGTGAAAAACAATGAAATAGGCGGGATATATCAAAGGGTGCGGGCCATCGGGAAAAAATACCGGATTGCGCAATCATGGTTCACACCGGAACTGCTCAATTTAAACCGGGATATTCTTCAGTCATGGATGTCTGCGAAACCGGCCCTCAAGGAATACCGGGTGGAAATCGAGAATGAATTCAGGCGCCAGGCGCATACACTCGACGCCGCGCAGGAGCAGTTGCTGTCGTATTTCTCCAGTTTCCAGGGTTCGCCGGTGCGTACTTACGATGCCCTGACCACGGCCGATGTCAAATACCCGACTATTACCACTTCCGACGGTCAGGAGGTCAAGCTGACCGAGGGGCGGTATATGAATCTGATCGTGACCGATCGCGACCCGGAAGACCGGCGAATGGCCTTCGAAAGCACCATGACGATCTACAGCACCAACCGCAATACTTATGCGACTATATATGGATCCGTGCTGGAACGTGACTGGGCGACCGCCCAGGCGCGCAAATATGCCACGACGCTCGAAAGTTATCTGGATAACGATAATGTCCCGACCGAAGTCTTCACCAATTTGATCGAGACCGTCAAAAAGGGCTCCGCGGCGATCAGGCGGTACTTCAATCTGAAAAAAGAATATCTCGGCCTCGATTCTTTTCATATGTACGATCGGTATGTTCCGATAATTGACTTCGAGAAAAAATACGAATATGATGAAATAAAAAACTGGATTACCGAGTCAGTGGTGCCTCTTGGCGAGGAATATCAATCCAAACTTCGTAACGGATTCGATGACCGCTGGGTGGATGTGTACGAAAACGACGGCAAGAGCACCGGCGGCTTCTGCTCCGGTGTTTACGGGGTGCATCCTTATATTCTTGTCAATTACAATGAAACGATGGGTGAGATGTTCACCGTGGCCCATGAAATGGGACATGCCATGCATTCGGTGCTCGCCGAAGAAAGCCAGCCATATCCGACCTCCGGCTATTCGATATTTGTCGCCGAGGTAGCTTCCACCGGAGGCGAGCAGTTGCTGCTTCGCTATCTTCTGGACAAGAGCCAGGATCCGAAAGAAAAGATTTATCTTCTGCAGTACACCATCGATGATCTTTACAAGACTTTTTATCGACAGGTTTTATTTGCCGATTTCGAATGGCGGGCGCATCAGAAGGTGGAAAAAGGTGAGCCGGTCACGGCGGAAACGCTGAACGAATTGTACCTACAGGTTGTCGATGATTTCTATGGTGATGCCATGGCCAAAGATTCGCTGCTCGGTTATTACTGGGCGACCGTCCCGCATTTTTACTTCGGCCCCTATTATGTTTATAAATATGCCACGAGCTACGCCGCTTCCACCCGCCTGATAAGTGATGTCATGTCAAACACGGGTGAAGCGAGAGAGGCGGCCGTCAACAGATATCTTGGCCTGCTCAGGGCCGGCGGCAGCGACTACCCGATGAATCTCCTGGAGCGGGCCGGTGTCGATATGGCCGATCCGCATACATACCAGGCCATCATCGATCTGACCGATGCCCTGGTGACACAACTCGAAACGGAGCTTCACAAATTGCAGTGAGCCGGGATTTCAGCTCTTCCAGCCCGAGATCCCGTCGTTCAGGGCGATTTCGTCGATAGCAGCGGCATAGACCCCGGCCAGCCCGTCCAAATCCTCCTGCGCCCGCGCCAGATCATCGTTATTGCTGATAAAAAACGACTCGCCGATGAGGCAGGGGGCCTTGGTATATTTTAAAAGATATCCCCCCCGTTCCTCGGCATTTTTGGGTTTGATGCCGCGGTCTTTCAGCTGAAGGTGCCTGACCAGATGTTTCTGCAGTATCTTTGCGGCACTTTTCCCCCGGTCGGATTTATGATAGTACAGCACCTCCGTCCCGGTCGCCTTAAGCTGGAATGAGTTGCAGTGAAGACTGATGATAAAATCCGGATTGAGTTCGTTAAGGTCATGGGGAAGCGTATCATAGGTACGGCGGTACACTCGCTGCACATCGGCCCCGGTCACCTTGTGTTCGATCATAACAGCCAGTCGATCATTAAATTCAAATTCCGACAGACCGCTGTCGGCATTGACCGCACCTCCGGAGTTTTTCTTATGCCCTATCACCAGAGCGCAAAGTCTTCTGATCCCGGTTTCGGCGTTGTCCGAACCATTCATGAGTAATCCTCCTTTGTTTCTATAATATTAAAAGTCTACAATTGGATTCCAGCTGCATGTCTTCGCCGTCCGCCATATCTTATAATCGAACTGACAGCTTCAGCCCTGATTCCTGATCTGCAAACTTATGTTTATATTCGGGATGTCGTGCCGAGTCGTGTCTTAAAATTATTATCAGAATGAGTGGATTGTCAAGGGATTCGCCAAAAAAAGTGATGGGTAATTTGGGGGATAAAAAAGGGCCGCTGATGCGGCCCTGTTAAGCACAGCATAATGATCTTACTTCTGTAAAATCATCTTTTTCGAGGAGGTGAAATCTCCGGCAGTCAAGCGATAGAGATAAATGCCGCTGGAGACATCGTTGCCGTCATTATCCCTCCCGTTCCAGATCACCTCATAATGGCCGGCCGGCTGAGACTCATCGACAAGAGTCGCGACATGACGGCCGAGAATATTGATAACGTCTACCTTCACCTGAACCGGTGACGGAAGATCATAGGCGATTTTAGTGCTGGGATTGAACGGGTTGGGATAGTTGTTATAGAGCTGGAACTGATTCGGCATGAGATGCGTAAATACCGAATAATCGGGATGATACCGTCCGACGGCACGTATAATATAATCGCGTGTCATCGACGGATTATCGATATTATCGACGTCGAACGAGAACTCGATAAATTCGTCTCTTCGGAGTTCCAGCCTTCCGGATGTTTCAAAACCCTGCCATATCTTCGGCGCCGGATTCTTAAGATTCAGCCTGAAATTATCGGCCGCCAGGGTTCTGATAAGCGGGGTCTCATCGGATGGAATGTACTGTCTAATTTCATCGGTGCTGAAGCGGCCTTCCCAAGTAATGCGGATCGTGATATTTTCAGTATTTCCGGCAAGGGAAGGATCATTCATAATGAGAGCGCCGGCAGGATTTTCCCGTGAGGGAACATCGCTGAGGACAACCCAGCTGCCGTCGGCCGTCAATTGTTCGACGACCATCGAACTGGGGGTGTAGTTGTTGACCGCGGCTTTGGGAGGATCACCCGGGTCCTCATACGGGCACGGGTTCTTGGTAACCGCGTCAATACTTATGCCGGCCGAACTTTCGATATTCGGAAAAACGACGAGCAATGCGCCCGAAATTTCCGAGGCAAACGATTCGCCGTCGCTTTCCTGAACAATCGCCGTCCAGTCGGTGCCATCCTGATCGATCACCGAAAGCGGGGCGATCGATGTTTGATAAGTAAATATCCGGCCGTCGACCGAACAGCCGACGCCGGTGGACTTACTATGATCTACCGTAATCAGCTCGAAGTTATCCAGGTAGGTAATTTCATCTTCAACTTCCTTGAGCTGGAAGGTCACTTTGTCGTTGACCGGGACGACTTCATTGTTGACATGGTAATAGTCGGTGACGATATCGACATAGCCGGATTTTTCGCAGGCAGTCAGGAGCGGATTTTCCTCGATGAATTCCCGGCCGTTATAGCTGAACAGGACCGGGCAGGAGGATCCGCCGCCATTTGTGACGACTATTGTCCAGACATCCGACCATTGACCGTAGCCGCAGCTGTTTATTGCACGCGCATGCCAGTAGTAGGTTCCGGCACTTAGGGATTGGGAAACTGTCCATTGCGATTCTGCAAGAAATGTTGGCGAAGAAATTGGCGAGCCAAAATTAGGATCATCATCTATCTGGAAATTATAGTATAAGGCAGTCGCTACATCATTACAATTCAAGGTTGGCTGGGCAGGTGCCAGCAGTACCTTGCCATTGACCGGTGAGTATAGCACTGGCGCATCCGGGGGGCCGAAATTCTTCATTACCGAAATGGTTCCATTATCGTCGATGTTGACCGTAAAGAGATCAATACTGCCTTCGCTGTCCAGATCAGCCGCGACAATGTCAACACCGCTGCAATACATTTGGGTATCGCAATAGTCATCAAGAGCATCTATGGTGAAGCTCGCACTGCCGTTGTTCCAAAGGATAGTAACACTCATGTCGTCACGATTCGCGGTAACAAGATCCATATCGCCGTCACCATCAAAATCGGCCGCATTGATGGCCTCAGGGCCGTAAAGCGGGCTGACCGTCGAGTATAACCCGAAACCGCCGTTACCGTCATTCATATGGATTGTGACCTTATTATCGGTCTTATTGCTTACTGCGAAATCCACGAAGCCATCCCCGTTGAGATCGGCAGTCGCAATTTCAAGCGGTCGGTCCCCGGTATAATAATCGACTCTGGGGCCAAAGCCTCCCTCTCCGTCGTTGAGAAAGACACAGGCTGAATCGGACCAGGCGTTAACAATGACCAGGTCAAGGGCGCCGTCATTGTTAAAATCGGCCGCCTTGGGATCAAAGGGGTTATCAAGAACCTCCAGACGAGTCAGCTGGCTGAAGGTGCCATTGCCGTTATTATAAAAAACGGCAATGTAATCGGGAGTCCCACTGCCGATGCCTATGACGAGATCAATATGACCATCCCCATTCATGTCGGCCGGGTAGCACCCGCCATGGATGTCGACCACCTGATATTCACCCTGAATCGAAAAAATGCCGTTTCCATTATTGGCGAGAATGGTGACATTATCGCTGGCATAATTCGAAGTCGCCAGATCGATATAACCATCACCTGTGAAATCAGCCGCGCAAATTCCATTGGGCCCATGACTATCGCCAAGATATATATCTGTATGGGTCGGGAAACCGCCGCTGCCATTGTTCAGGAGTATCGAGACATAATTCCTGGTCTGACTGCTTGTGGCGATATCGACAAACCCATCACCGTTGAAATCAGCGGCGGTGGCCTTATTCGGATTGGCATAGGTGGCATATTCGATGCTTGGACCAAAATCGGCGGAGGCACAGCTTGCCGTCGTGAATGACCAGGTGTAGCCGTTTTCCAGCGGCAGACCGCCGCTTGTTTCCAGACCGTCCGTCAGGACGACGGTTATTTCTTCGCCTTCCTTAAAATCGACGGTATGAGTGAACGTGGCGTATTGACTACCGGTCGCATAGAATACCGTTCCGGGATATTGTCCGGTGGTTTTGCCAATGACCTTGAATGTGGAATTGTTGAATGTCGAGCCGTCCATTTCCTGATTGAAGACGACAAATATCGGAGAGGTTTTCATGACATCCAGCGCGTTTTGGGATGGAATAACAAAGGAAATTGGCTCCTGATAGCCAATCGGCAGGGCCGCGATATATGGCTCCTGGTTGAAGGCGGTCACTGTCAGAGTGATCTCGCCGCTTGCCGGCAGGGCGATATCAATCGGAATAATCGCTATTCCCGATGAATTGGTATATGCGGATCCATGAAGGATACCATTCTCATAAAGAGCGCACAGGGCGCCTTCAATCCCGCTCACGGTGACGTCGAATGTGACCGCATAGGGTTCGATGTACGTATCATGAGATACCGCCATAACCGCCGGGGATTTAGTGAATAACTGAACCGAAGGGTCGCCGAAGATATGCCAGGTCTTGAACATCTGAACACTATTGTAATTTTGAGCGTAGGTTTCCATCATTTTACAGGAACCGTTGTAACAAATCCCGCCTATCGTCGATTTGGCTTCACTGACTATCAGGAAATTCGCCTCATCCTGAGCTTCCATGGGTTCATACCATGACTGTGATACCGATGACATATAAGCGGCGATGGCTCCGGTCGGATTGCCGTTGTTTGTAGCGCGAAGCCACGCCTCGGCAAAACAGGTTTGACCGACAAAATCGCCATTATAACAGGCGACGCTGATAATCAGTGGAAGCATGAACTCATTCGTCAGGCTGTTTACATGCGAGATATAAAAACTGGAAGTGACCCAGTGATCATAGTCGCCATGGCCGGTATAATTGACCAGACTGCGACCATTATTGAGGGCGGTCGTGACCATAGAGCTGGTCGCGGTCGGGTCATAGATCTGATCGACCAGGGTATAGCCATAGCTCAGGAGACCGGTCCTGATATTATTGAGATGCTGGTAATCATATTCGCCGTCATCGCCGGGTCCGAGATTGGAGGCAACCCCGGTCGCCTTCTGGTACCAACTGCCGCCAAACGGCGTCTTTTCATAATTGACCGTCCTTAATATCTGTGTTTCCAATTCAGTATTATTGGACGCAGACAGGCGCCCGACAAAGATTTCGGGCCAGTTGTCGGTGCCGTCAAGTCTGGAATAATAAGGATCGGAATCGCCCTGGTCATATGGAACCGCCACAAATTCGGCGTCACCGACCAGAAGGACGAAGGCCAGGTTATGGGTGTCGTAAAACTGGTCGATGTAATTGTAAATCTGTGACACGGTATTGCCGATCGTCGAGACGTTGACCAATGTCGTCTTAATCCCTTTTTGAAGTTTCCAATCGACCAAAGGCAAAACCAGATTATGAAATGCATCCGCCGTAATAATGAGTATTTCTCCCGTTTCATCTACAACCGGATATCTGCCGGTATTGTAATCATAATTAATAAAGCGGCGTTCATACATTTGTTCAAAATCGGGTATCAGTTCCAATTCGCTTCGACTTCTGGTAAATACATTGATTCCGCCGGGGCCGGTGTTGACCACCTCCAATGTTACCGAATTGTAAACACGCAGGACCGTGTCCTGGTGATTATACTGAAAGGCATTCAGTTCGACTATCAATCCCCTGTAATCCCTGAAGATAAAGGGTTCGCCGATTTCCGCCAGAGTCGCCGGGGACCAGCCCGGACTGAAATAGGCATCACCGAAGGTATAAGGAATGGTGTCCGGCAACACGGTTCGCAATAAGCTTCCTTTCGATGGTGCAACCGGGGTGCCGTGATAGTCAATAAAGTTCGATGATAAAACATTGACAGCCATTTGGGCGTCATCAGGGATAATAATACTTCTGCAGATCATCGGTAATTCCGGGGCGCCTTCATTCAGAATTTTGCCCTCTTCGCCGCAACTGATCTTGTAGTAAATATCTCCACTAATATTGACTTCTTCCCTGTCATATGCTCCGATATCAAACTTAATCACGGTTCTTGTATCGCTGGATTCCAACACCGTGACCACGATATCTGCGAGCGTGCTGTCCACTACGATGCGCTCGGCATTGGCCGTAATCGCCGCTAAAAACAGCATGATTACCGAAAAAAATAACAATTTTCTCATCTTTCCTCCTAAGGTATAAGACTTCCTAAAAGTCCTATTAATTGATCCCACGCATTAACCGGATTGCCCTGTCTCCGGGACCGACATCTGTGTGTCCTTTTAAACCTCCTTTCTTTTTAAATTTATTAAGCGATGCGGACAGCGAACTTCAGAACGTGGATTATGCTAATAAGTTTGCCCAAATGTGTTTATGGTGTTGCCGTGTGGTAGTTTTCATCCCCGGTCGTTGTCAAAGATTTCCCGTGCTCATATTATGCTCTTCATGAATCCAATCAGTTAAGCGGCCCGAATCTTACAGAAAAAAATATTGTTTGAAAAAAATATCGTAAAACGCCGGCGGTTAGAGTGCTATTGGGAAATGGTTATTATAATTTGCCTGCGATCTTTTGTCGAAAATGCTTGCATGATTCGCCTTCATGCATATATTTAAATTAAACCGGATTGGTTTGACTCACTCTGATTTTTCATCCCGGTGCTTTGGCGCACACTTTATCACACAGGATTGTGGCGTGGATAAACGATTTATATTCGCAGCAGTGGCGGTATTATGGCTGTTTTTTAACATGCCGGTCATGGCCGATCAGTGGGAGGATTATCTGAATCTGGCCGACTCACAGGCCACGGCGAGAAATTTGGACTCGGCCCGTGTTCTGGGCGCCCTGGCTTTGCAGGAGGTCGAGCGTATTTGCGGGCCGGATGACAGCCTGGTCGCTTATGTGGTGTGCAAGATCGGTTCATATCAGCTATATAATTATGACTATATTGCGGCCGAATCATCGTTTGTGCGGTCCCTTGAAATAACAAAAAGGCGCTGCGGCGAAATGCATTATGATGCCGCCAGGGCGTATCATTATCTGGGAATGCTCTGCGACGAGACCGGTCAGACCGACCGGGCCCTGGCCTTTGAGTATAAGTCCCTTGAGATCTGCGAAAATATTTTCGGAAAAAGTCACTTTCAAGTTGCCAAGGCACTGCATAATCTGGCGCTTACGAATATGAACAAGGGATTATTGGAAACGGCAGAATCTCAATATATCCGGGCACTGAATATTTTTGAAGACAATCTGGGCCAGGATGATCCCCAGACCGCGGTCTGTATTAGAAACCTGGCAGTACTATATGAAAAAAGAGGGATGTATTCCGAGGCTGAGCGGATGCACAAAAAAGTCCTTAAAATTCGTGAAGAGGCTTTTGGGCGGGAAGATTTCATAACGGCCAGTGCCATACTCAACCTGGCCAACTGCTACAAGATGACCGCGCGGTTTGAAGACGCCGAGAAATATTATCTTGAAGCGATCGATATCTGGGAAAAGACGGTCGGGCCGGAGGATCTGTATGTTGCCAAGGGTTTTTCCAGCCTGGCCGGGCTGTACATTTTCCAGAAAAAATATGATGAAGCCGAAGCGATGCTGCTGCGGGCGCTGGCAATAAATGAAAAGGTTCTCGGCCCCAACCATCCCCTGGTAAGCGATAACTTGAAAATATTGGGAATCCTTCTGGACCGGAAGGGAGAATTCGATGAGGCCGAAAAATATCTGTTGCGGGCACTTGAAATTAATAAAAATTCCTTCGGCCCGGATCATGCCTACACCCTGTATATAACCAGACAACTTGGGGATCTTTATTTGAGTTGTGGTAAACTGCAACAGGCCGATTCACTGTTGAATTACGGTTTGAAAATCGCCGAAAGCAATTACAAGAATAACTTTATGCTTCTCGTAAACTACTACAGTGTTTTAAGCAGGTTATATGCCGCCCGCCATGATTCAATAAATGCTTTTGAGTACGCCTTGCGGGAGACCGACATGAGATTTAGTGTTCTTCATGATGACATAATCACCATGTCGGAAAGGGATGCCCTGGCTTATTCTCAATATGCCCGAATGTCACTGGACGGGCTGCTGTCGCGATATTTTGACGGCCGGGAGTGGGATCCCGGAACAACCGGCAAGGCTCTTGACCTGATTCAGTTCACCAAGGGGCTGATTACCGATGGAATCTTTGAAAGACAACGCTCCACCATGATGCGAAAGGATCCGGAAACGGCCCAAATACTGGATTCTCTCAAACTCATAAAATATAAATTATCAAATTTATTCACGGCCGGGTCGGATAGAAATACGCCATTCTATAAACAGGAAATCGATTCACTTGAAAATGTAATTAAAGATTTGGAACAGACTCTGTCGATGCGCAGTGCGGATATCAGAAAGTGGCTGAATGACAAACAATTAAACCTGAGGCGCGTCATTGAATCTCTCTCGGATACGGATGTTTTTGTGGATTTCTACAAATTTAACTATAACAATGTCCTTCCCGATACTTCGGCGCCCCACTATCTGGTCATCATAGCCTCCAAAAAGCAACCGGCGAAAATAATCGATCTCGGTGAAGCCCGTGAAATCGATAACTTTATCGAGCGCTATCGTGATCACATGAATCATATCGCCGCGCTTGGCGGAGTTACTATCGATTCCGACATGAAAGAATATGCGAAAATCAGCAACTGCATCTATCGGAAGCTCTGGCAACCTTTTGAAGACTGCCTTGAAGGCGCCGGTATGATCATGATTGCACCGGATGATGCCCTGAATTTGATTTCTTTTGCCGGGCTGTCCGACGATGATGGAAAATATCTGATCGAGAAATATACGGTTCACTATTTGTCATCAGGACGGGATCTGGTTCGTCTTGAAGAACCATCCTCGTCCGGCGAGGGTCTTTTTGCTCTTGGGGATCCGGATTTCAACGCCACCGCGTCAGAGCGAATTTCGACGGGGACTTATCCAAATAACGGCGGCGATGAGTCGGCGCCGCCTGTGGCGGGAAATGTCAGGTCGGTCTGCGGGATGTTCGATGAAATAAGATTGAGCCCCCTGCCGGAGACAAGAAAAGAAATCAAAATGATTGCGGATACCTGGAAAAAATATAATGATGAACCGGCCGAAATTTACCTTGGACATGCCGCTTCGGAAGATTATTTCAAATCGTACTCTCCCGGTAACAGAGTTATCCATCTGGCCACCCACGGATACTTTTTTGACGGTGGCTGCCATCCGGATAATGCCGGCAATGGAAGCAGCTCTGAGACGCCCTATGTCGGCGAAAATCCGCTGCTTCTAACAGGTCTGTTTCTGGCGGGAGCCAATAATCGTCCTGAGAGCGCCGACAGTGCCGGCCTTGAAGACGGCATCCTGACCGCCTGTGAAGTTTCCGTGCTGGATCTGAGCGGGGTCAGTCTCGTGGTTCTGTCGGCCTGCGAAACCGGTCTCGGGCAAATTCAGGGGGGCGAGGGGGTCTTCGGATTGAGGCGCGCTTTTCAGATGGCCGGAGCGAGAACGGTCATCAGCACACTCTGGCCGGTAGTCGATAAATCAGCCATGGAAATCTTCTCCGGATTGTACCGCAGCAGCAATATGTCCCTGGCTGGAAGTGTGCGGCAGATACAACTTGATAAAATCAATGAGCTCAGAAAACAGGGTCGGAATGATCACCCCTACAACTGGGGCGGAGTGGTTATTTTTGGGGATTGGAAGTGATGCTGCTCTCCGATGTAGGGATGTCGAACAGGGTTACTGAATGCCGAATTCATATCGGCATAGCAAATGTGTGGAATCGGCGGTGGATTCCCTGATAATTAATTGATAATTCCCGTTTTTCATCAATTTCCACGGAAGGACCAGTTGGGCGGTCCCTCGTTCGTCGAATTTATCGAAATCATCAATAACCAGTACCGGAAGATTGCTTTCGGTAAGAATTTCCAGAATATAACTGTTATTTTTATCAACTCCGGGGCAGGCGATGAAAATGACTCCATCCGTTTCTTTGCCGCTTTCAAATACATTCTTAACGGGGGTCCGCGTGGGAGTGAGGTATATCATCTGAACCGGCTTAATCTCCTTTCCGTACTCATATTCAGTTATTTTTTTCAAACCCATATAAGAAGGTACCAGCAGTACCAAAATCAGAAAATATAAAAAGGCAGGTTTGAGTATGAGCGGCAATCTTGGCCAGAGATATTGAGACAGTTTTTTTCGAGACGACGGTTCCGTCCCGATATCTGCCAGTTTTTCCTGCAGGGCCTTTTTAACATCCGCCGCCCTGCCAAGCATTAGACCGCGGGGCATAAATTTCTTCACTTCAGCATAACAGTAATCACATGACAGAAGATGGGTCTCGAATCGGTCCTTTTCTTCAGTGCTCAGTAGTCCCAGTTCATAGGCATGCAACAACGTCCCGGCCGTTTCATCGATACATTTGTCATCCATCATTCGGCACCTCCGTCGAAAACACAGTCTCTCATAATCTTACGGCCCCTGTTAAGCAGCACGTAGAGATTGTTGCGGGAAATATCCATGCGGCCGCATATTTCATTAGTGTTATAGCCAAGCTGAACCAGATTTATAACTCGCGCGTATCTGGGAAATGAATCGACCAATTTCTTCAGACATTTGATCAGAATCTGCATAATTTCATTATTTTCAGCAGACGCTTCGACCAGATTTTCGAGATTATCACGATGATTTTCCGAGAAAATACGGTTTTCGACCGATTTTCGCTGAAAATAGCTGGCGATTTTGTTTTTCAGTATTTTTTGGGCCCACGCATTATATTCGAAAGGACTTTTAAGAGATTTATATTCGGTCAAGATCACGGCACAGGCCTCCTGGGCAATATCCCTGGCATCTTCTTTACATATTACTAATCCGGCCAGAACTGAAAATCTTTCAAGGAGGTGCCGAGAAAGTTTCTTCTCTGCCTCGATATCGCCCAAAGCCGCTTTTTTCCAGAGTTCTTTCAATTTGCCTTGATGGAAATTTCAACATATTCCGTTTTATTTTGAGACAATCAATTAAACCGCAGAGGCCTTATCAAGCAACACTTTTTTTGTCGGAAATATAGTAAAGCTTCGAAATCAGAATATCTTTGAAAATTTCAAAGAATAGAACCATGTAATTGCAGGCCAGGCCGGCTTTGGCACCGGGGCGGTTGTATTCAACTATTAATTGGAATACCAGCTTTTGGTTCCGTGACACTGCCCCGGCAAGCCCGAACAGGTTCCATTGTTATAGGTCCCCTGAAATGAGAAGACGACCGTCTTGACCCCGTCGACATGCACATCATTGCCGATAATGTCCTCCTGGGCATTAACCGTGGCAAAGTGGCAATTCATGCAGGCAACATCTTTATCCGTAATGTGCTTCTGGTGTCTTCCGCTGAGATCCCGGGGGTTAGAACCATCATCATGGCAGGAACCGCAGCCGGCCTGATTGGCCGCTGTCCAGATCGGTGCATTGGCAGTGTAGCCGCCGCTGAAATTGCCGTGGCAATAGGTTGAACTGCATCTGGAAGTACTTCTGTTCCATGATGACTGACTGCCGGCGAGTGAACTCCAGGTCATCTCGGCCACCGAATCAATCCCAAGATGTCCCGGTGCCGTCAGCGAATTCGGAACGAGGTGGCAGTCGGTGCAACTGAAGGCGTCGGCATAAGTGCCGCCTTCTATATGTTTCGTGTGGGCCCCGACCGCACGCTGGGTGGTCAATGTTTCGCCGCGCAGGCCGAGCGGCGGTGCACCGGTCGGATTGTCGGTGCCGCCGTGACACCTGCTGCAGGCCTCGGGGCTGAATCCGTGACAGTCGACGCAAATGGCCGCATCACGCGTGAGGGTATCGACAATGCCGTTAATATGCCGATCCGGGCCGACAATGGTCAGCGATAAATCGACCACATTGGCATGACAGTCGGCACATGCCAGGCCGCCGGTCTGGATATGATATTCATGTTTCCACAATAAATCGGCCGGTGCATATCCGATATCATGGCATGAGCTGCAATGCGCCTGGTTATTAGCCGTCCAGACCGGAGCATTGTCGGCGTAACCGCCCGCGAAATTGCCATGGCAGTAAGTGTTGCCGCATGATTCGCTGTTACGATCCCACGACGATTGATTGCCGGCCAGAAGGCCCCAGGTTATTTCGGCCACCGAGTCCGCACCGAGATGTCCCGTGTCGATGAGCGTGCCCGGCACGATATGACATTCACTGCATTCGATGCCATCGGACAGTTCGCCGCCATCCATGTGCCCGGTGTGGGCTCCCACGGCCCGCTCGCTTGTCAATGTTTCGCCGCGAAGTCCGACCGGCGGCGCGCCGGTCAGATTATCGGCGCCGCCATGACAACTGGTGCAGGCGGCCGGGCCCGATCCATGACAGACAGCGCAGACGGCGGTATCGCGAACCATTATGTCGGTTTCACCATTGACATGCAGGCTGATATCGGTGACAGCCAGAAGGGTATCAACAACGCTTGCATGACAATCGGCACAGTACAAATTAGCCGTATTTATGTGAAAAGCGTGTTTCCAGTGCAAAGTCGCCGGATTATCGCCGATATCATGACAGCTTCCGCAAACCGCTTGATCCGCCGCCGTCCAGACCGGCACATTCGAATTATCGCCGCCGTCGAAATTGCCGTGACAGTATGTATTGGAGCAAGTCTCATTATTCCTGTCCCACGATGACAGGTTGCCGGCCAGCAGACCCCAGGTTATTTCGGCCACCGAATCCGGATCAAGATGACCGGGGGCGCTGAAGGAAGCCGGTACAATATGACACTCGGAGCAATTGAAGGCATCGGCCAGGACGCCATCCTCCAGATGCATCGTATGGGCGCCGACAGCCCTGTCGCCGGTCGCCAGCTCTCCCCGCAATCCTTTAGGCGGAGCGCCGGTCTGATTATCGATACCACCATGGCATGAGACACAGGAGATGGTTCCGCCGCTGTGGCACGCTTCGCAAACCGCTTTATCCCTGGTGAGGGTATCGACCGTGCCGTTGACATGAAGAGTCGGTTGCACTATCGCCAATGAGCTATCGACAACATTGGCGTGGCACTCGGCACATTTTAGTCCGGCCGTAGTCACATGGAACTCATGTTTCCACTGCAGTCTTGAGGGATCGTCACCGGTGTCGTGACATGACCCGCACTCCGCCTGGTTTTCGGCGGTCCAGGCCGCAACATTGCCCGTGTTGCCGCCGTCGAAATTTCCGTGGCAGTAAGTCGCGGAGCAGGCCCGCGCGTTCCGGTTCCAGGCGGCACCACCGCCGTCGGAATAACCGTGCCAGACAATCTCGGCGACAGAGTCGGTTGATAGTCCTTCCGAAAGATTGTTACTGTCATAATGCGCCGAATCGAAGACAAAGGCCGGAACATTGTGACAGGCATCACACTCCAGAGCCGCAGCCAGAGATGAACCTTCCATATGAATCGTATGCGCGCCGACCGCAAGCGTTGTATCGTCGGTCTCGTCTCTCAGGCCGTATGGCGGCGCCCCGGTGCTGTTATCATACCCGCCGTGACAGCCGGTGCAGAAGCCGGTCAAATTTGTGTGGCAGTCAATACATGATACTTCCACCTTGCCGCCGTCCAGATCGCTTCCATGACACTTTTCGCAGCTTCTTGATCCGGTTGCAAGAACGACATCGCCATGAAAATCGGATGAATTACTATCCAGCCAGCTATCCGGGTGAGCCCCGGGTAGGGTTGGCTTGTCGCGATCGGAACCGCATCCGATGATAAATCCGACTATAAGAGTCAGGATTATCGCCGGATATATTCCGAACAGGCTGACTTTTTGTCTGGAAGTGACCATAAAATTTATGCCCCTGTCTTAATCTCCGGATTCATGGCAGTAACTGCAGAAGCCCCCACCGGTCGCCCGGGTGCTGGTGTGGCACTGAAAACAGAAATAACCGTCATCCCCGTGCCAGAGACCTTTACTTTGAAGAAAAGCCATATTCCCCGTATGGATGCGCGGATCGGTGCCCCTGATGCCGTCGATATCACGATGACAACCGCCCCTGGCGCAGGTCGGATCACTCGAGTCGTGGCAGGAAGCGCAGTTCTCGATATCATTGCGCGCCGCCAGGCCGTGTTCCGACAGCCAGTTCAAGGTCGAGTGTTCCAGCGGGATGCGGTTTTGTCTCTCATGGCAGGCATTGCAGAAAAGTTTTCTGTCATGACAGCGGGCGCAGTCCTTTTCCTTGCTGCCGGCATCGAGCCCGTGCGTATATTCATAATTAAGGTCGTGAATGTTCCCCTCGAGATTATCTTCGCGGTGACATTCGGCACAAAATCTTTCACTGCGGTGGCATCCGCCGCAAAATTCGGGATCGCTCGTGGCTCTATCGCCATGCTGATGCCGCCAGTCCTGCGGGTGAATATCCAGCAGCGTGATTCTCTGCCCGTGACACAGGGCGCAACTGTTGTCGGCTTTGATGCCGTCGTGACACGTCATGCACAGCGGCATGGTCGGCATGTAGGTGGTGCTCGACTCCCTGCTTTCGGCAATGCCGTCATGGCAATGAGTACATTTTATCTTTTGCTCGAAATGCTTCTTATGGTTGAATTCAATCGGTCGGTCAGGATTGGGCAAGGCCTGAGGGTCATCAATACTGCGATGGCAGGTGCCGCATCCATCGACCTCTTCGATGTCATGACAATCCCCGCATACTTCCATCGCCGGATACAGTTTATCCTGTGGGGACACACTCGTTTCGGCTCCGGCATGGCAGGTGAGACATTCCAGGTCGGTGTGATTGGCATGGGCAAACTTGATATCGCCGGGAGGAACGGTCAGTTGCGTCGATGGATAACCCCATGCCAGCCAGGCAAGAGACAGGACCGATACAATCATAACTATGATGATTTTCCAATGTTTCATCTACTCTCCATCCTCTCCATGCGAAGCAAAAGAAAATCCTTTGACAAACCTGAAATAGAAACGGGTGTCATCGTTTCTAACGGCATTGCGAAGGTACTGCCCCTCCGCCCTGACGGTTGTGCTTTTACCGAAATTTTTCTGAATTCCCAAAGTCGTCATATATGAATCGCTGAGTTCCTCCTGCATATCCTGAACGCGATACCGGCTGAAATTGGCGCTGGCGTAAAGTTCCAGAGTCGGGTAAAGCCGAATATTGGTGAAGCCGACCAGTCCGTCATTGTCACCGCCGTAGCCCGTCTTGTGCCGCCATGATAACGACCAGATGCCGCCGTTCAGGCCGAGACTGGCATTCCAGGAATCTTCTTCCGTGAAGAAATCATAATTGAACCTGGTCACAAGCCGCAAATGCTGCCATAAGGCACGATTCAATTCCAGCCTGATCTGTTTGTAGCGATTAAATTCGACCAGGGTGAATAAGGTATTGCCGGGGACCGACGGTTCACGCCAGTTGAATTCCCCCGAAATATACCATTTGGATCGGGTCCATGAAACTCGGGACAGGAACTCGGCAAGTCGTAGATTGGCCGCATTATATGAAACACGATTATACATATTCCAGGCCCGGCCGCCGCTGTTCAGATCGAAGCCGACGCGATGATACGCTATTGAACCGTCGGAACGCCGCATCATCCAGTTCAGGCCAAAAACGTTCGAGCGACCCAAAATATATGACAGGCGCATCCCGGCAACCGCATTATCCGACAATGACTGCACTTTTTCCGGCTCGGTTCCGGATACGTTACTACCGCCGTACATGTCAAATTTGAATGCACGGGATACATTATATTTGAATCGAAGACCGTCGATAAAAGCGCTCCCCGCCGCCGAATAAACAAATTGCCGTCCGAGATAAATATTCGATCCGGAAGGATACCCGGCCAGCCGGAGATATGAATCATATATATATGTCTGAGGATCGGTCGCAAATTTGTCGGACAGATCGGTTGTCCAGCGAAGGTACGTATGAAACGACAACTGTCGATACGGCTCGGGCCTCCAGGCGATTAAATCGGCCCGGATACTTTCATAAGGGCGGATATGCGAGCTGTCGCCCGCTTCCCAGAAATACATCTCGCTGGAAAGGCTTCCATTCAATTCGGCCGCATATAATGGGCGGAAAAACATCGAAGCCATTCCCAGAATCAGGAAAATGGCAATTAGAATGAAACGATGCGAGTTGGGATTGGATAAGTGTCTGTCAGTCATACGATAAAGACAGGAGAAATAAGACGATAGTAGTCTTGGTTGTGAATTCATACTCTTATTATCGTGTTTTTTTGACATAAAAGTTAGATTTTTTATTCAGGATTTATTTTTGTCGGCAAAATGGCCTGTTTTGACCCCCGTTTATTTGATATAAGATTATGCAGGAGTTTGACGTAAGAGATTTATTCATATTTCTCCAGATCGTCCTGCCCCCTGTTTTTAAGATAAGAGAAACGGTCTATTTCTGCAATATTTAAACAAAATACGAAGCAATAAAAAAACCGGCTAATATATGAATTAACTCATATTAGCCGGTTAGTGTTTTATTCCCGTTAGCTTATTTCCGGTGGCACTGGATGCAAAGGTCTCCCTTGGGATTCAGCGGCAGATACGGCTCAAAATCGGCGCCGTGGAGCCAGTGGCAGCTCCGACAGATAACCGGCTTGCCGGTTCGCTGATCGATGACATCCTCGCCGACAGGGTGCGAGCTTCTGTGTGCATCGCCGTGACAGCCGTCGCATGTCTTGATCCCATCCCCGGCCAGGTATCTTTCATTGTTCGATCCGTGCGGGGTGTGGCAGTTGGTACAGTCTATTCCCTTATGAGTAATATACTTGTTCTTGTCCTTGCCGGCATATTTTTCACCGTTGAAATGGCAGCGCATGCACAGGACCTTCTGGTCCGCCGCCAGCATAGACTGGGTCGGTGAAGCATGCGGGTTGTGGCAATTCAGGCAGGAGCGCTCGTCATCCAGATTGTGATGATAAGTCAGCGCGGTCTGATCCTTGAGACCCCGATGACATTTGAGACATAACGTCTTAACATCGGACACCAGTTCGAACGAGGATGTTGCGCCCTGGGTGGCATGGCAGGTACTGCACTTGCCGCCGCTGAACGGTGAATGTTGATTGGCCATCAGCAGGTTGGGCTGTGTCGCCGAATGAGGATCATGACAGGTAACACAATTGGCATCGCTCAGATTATACCCCTTATGGGCGGTACTGAAAGCGGCGTCCTGTTTATGGCAGCCGAAGCAGAGTTTCGGAATGTCCTGTGTCAGCAGCTTGCCGGAATTCGAGGCATGCGGAGAATGACAGTTTTGACAGTTGTCGGCGACCGGTTGATGCACATATGACCGCTGCAGCCAGGTCTCGACGTTTTCATGACACCGCAGGCAGAGCTTGGAGCCCTTCTCCTTCAATTGATCGGGCAGAGCCGAAGCATGAGGGTCGTGGCATGCAAGACATTCCCCCTGCATGGCCGGATTATGAACCGTCGTCATCTGAAGCTGCGATTTTATATCGTCATGGCACTCCAGACAAAGGTCCCTGGTGTCATCATTCAGCAGGGCGGCATGTTTCGAGGCATGCGGGTTGTGACAATCGGAGCATTTGCCGCCTTCGAAAGCAGTGTGGCGGTGCTTCTGCGTCATCAACTCCTCGATCTCGGAATGACACATCAGGCAAACCGCCGGCTCATCGACCTTCACGACCGAGGCCATGGATGGCGCCATAAAACAAAGTATCGCCGATAGTATGATAAATGATGTTGTTCTCATCGCTTGTCCTCCTGCTGATGGCAGGCATAGCAGTCGCCGCTGCCGAAGGGGTCGTGTGAATGGGCATTCATGAGGACGCCTTCATTGGAAACATGCGGATTATGGCACTTCCGGCAATCGATCTGGCTGCCGCTGAGGCTCAAATGTTTGGATTTGAATTCGGAATCATCGCCGTCATGGCAGTTCAGGCACTGGGCCGGTACATCCTCGGTCAGAAGCGATACGAATTGACTATGATGCGGCTGGTGGCATCCCAGACATTCACCGTCTTCAGCCGGTGCGTGCACCATGCCGCCTTCGGCATGCTTAAGAATATCGGCGTGGCAGGACAGGCACAATTGTTCCGGTTTATCCAGCAGAAGTCCGTTGATCTTCGACATGTGCGGCTGGTGGCAGCTAGTGCAGGAACCATTTTCAACCGGTTTATGGTTGCTGTGAGTGCCTTCGGGCGGAGTGACAACATCGTCATGACATTCGCCGCAGATTTTATTCTGATCGGCCGACAGCAGACCCTTTATATCGGAGCCGTGCGGCTGGTGGCAAAGGTCACATTCTTTTTCCTCGAAAGGCGGATGCAGGGCGAATCCTTCGCCCTCCTTAACCAGGCTTTCATGGCAGCCAAGGCATAAATCGCTGCGCGTTCCTTTCAGCAGGGCCGCCTGCGACGACGCATGCGGCTCATGACAGACATTGCACTGCCCGGCTCTGACCGGAACATGCGGACTTTTCATGACGACCCATTTGTCGATATCATCATGACATTCACCGCAAAGATCAAGGCGGTTGCTTTTCGTCAACTTCTCGAAGGTCGAACCGTGCGGGGTGTGGCAGTCAAGGCAGCTTCCATCGACAAAAGGATAGTGCGTATATTCAAGCGAAGCCGATTCCTTCACATCCTGATGGCAGTCACCGCAGAGGGTATTGATATCCTTGCTGATCAATTTATCGGCAACCTTGCCGTGCGCGGAATGACACAGGGTGCAATCCTGGCGGGCCGGTTTATGGTTGGAGCTCATGACCAGTTCATCCTGCACGTCATCATGACACTTAAGACATAGTTTTATCGGCGCCTCGGCCAGCAGGGCCTTATATTTCGAACCGTGCGGGTTATGGCAGGTCAGGCACTCGCCGTCGGCAACCGGATCATGCGTTCCTTTTTCCGGTTCATCATGACATAGGAGACACATCTCCGAACCGGCGGTAGTCACGCCGAACTGGTCCGGGCCGCCGGGCGGATTGTGGCAGCTTTCGCACGCGCCTCCCTGTACCGGGCCGTGTATCGAGGTGGTCAGCAGGCCGGGCTGATCGGAGGTATGAGTGGTGTGGCATGAGCTTTGGCAAAACCGGCCGCCCTGGTATCATGGCAGTCGCGGCATAAATCCTTTTCATCCTTGACCAGCAGACCCTTATGATCACTGCCGTGAATTTCGTGGCATGAGAAACAGCCTTTTTCGAGGGGCTTGTGTTTGTGAACGCGCTCGAAGTCGGACTGGTCATGACAGCCGTAGCAGAGCTGCGGCGACGCTTCCTTGAGAATTCCCTTGCCTTCACCGGCATGCGGATTGTGGCAGACCGTGCAATCACCGTCCGCCACCGGTTTGTGCAGAATCTTCCTGTCCAGTCCCAGAGCTGTTTGGTCGTGACATTCAAGACATATCGTTTTGATATCGTCCTTCAACCTTAAGACACCGACAATTCCATGCGGCTTATGGCAGGAAAGACACTTGTTCTCCGCAAAAGGTTTATGCTTGGTACCGCCTGCGAAGTCGGCCTCCTTATGACATTCGAGACAGTTCCCCTTGCTGGAAAAACGCTTGCCTTTTTTCACCTGAGCGGCGGCATCCTGCGGCGAAAATTGTATCAACAATCCTGCCAGCAGAAACGCCGTCAATGTCAGCGATGAAAGTAAGCTCCTGATTCTCATATCCTAAATTACCCTTTTCAGGAAAATATCCGTGTAATTATTATTTACATCGTGCAAAAAATATAACCTCATGACCCCTCACCGAAATATTTGCCTATGGCCGGCTCATTGTATTCGATCTCGGACCCCGCCTTTATCAAGGTAAGAGCCTTGTCGAGCAATTCATCGAATTTTCTCTGGAACATGATTTCCCGAATTTTCATTTCCACTTCACTCATCTCTTTTACCCGTCCGGGCCTCCTGCCGCTGACATGAAAGATCATCAATCCCTCGGATGTCGGAAAAACCCGGCTCGATTCGCCGATTTTAAGAAGTTCCAGTTCGCTTTTGACCTGATCGGGAAGTACCTGGAGCGAAATCCATTGCGTCTTTTCCTCCACGACATCGGCGGTGCGTCCGTATTCCCGCGCAATAAAATCATAATCGGCCCCATCTTTCAATCTTTTCTCGATCTCGGCGGCCGTTTTTTCATCGGGAATATCCAGTCGTCCCAGTTCAATCTCATCCGGTTCGCGGAAATCATCAAGATGTTCATTGTAATAGGCGTCGAATTCGGCATGATTGAACGTTATTTGCGAAACAACCGTCTCTTTAATGTAGGTTTCAATCAATGAACTGTCAAGGCTGTTGATATATTGAGAAACCACTTCGGGGCGTTCCAGGTAGCCGTCCTCTGATGACGCCATGGTCAGGACAAATTCATCCTTGGCCGAAATCAAGCCTATTTGCAACAGAGAGTCGAAGGGCAGGTCGCCTCGTTCCATCGCAAGGCGCGAGACTCCCGTGCGAACCTCGGCCTCGGAGTAAGAATATTGACCGCTTCCGACAAAAATCGGATCACCTGAGCCATCGGTAAAATCCGGAGTGTACAATTTTGCACTATCGGCTTTGATTCGGGCAATTACGGCTGAATCGGTCCGGAATGGATAACGCTTTTCAAGTCCGTCGATAAATTCTGTCCATTTCGCTCCGCGCACTTGTTGCTCAAGAACCGACCTGATTTTTTTGGCATACGTCGCCAGCTCCGATGTGTCGGCGGGCATGGTCTTTTCCACGCGGAGGAAAGCATACACCTGCCGATACCTGAACGGTGCCGAAATGCCGCCGGGTTTCAATTTATCGGCCTGATCCCGCAGTTCTCTCTCGACGTCCGCATAGTATTTTAGATTGTGCAGGCCGCCTTTATAGCGATACATATCCATCGATGATGCTTCGGCGATGCTGTCCATCGGTGCACCGCCCTTGATGGCGGCGATAAATGTCCGCGCCAGGGCGGAGTCCTGAACCGATATTGTCCGCAACTGAAGTTTCGCATAATACTTATTGAAATAATCGAGCACATCCTTGTCGCTTATCTCAGGGGCCGCTTTGAATTGTTCCCGGGCATAGAGACGCATGGCATTGTTTTTCCGGCTTTGCCCGAGCTTGTCAAGCAGCCGGTCATCCTGATCCAGCCCCAGCGCCGTCGCCTCCTGAATTATCAGGCGGTCATTAATCATTTTATTCAACAATTTGCGGTAATCGAAATTTTCCTTGCGCTCTTTGTCCAATTTGGAATGCAGATTCATAAATATCTGATCCATGGCCGCGACATAAATGGTGTCATCGTTTACGACCGCCAGGTAAGATTGATCACCTGGATCCTTTTCACCCGCTGATAATATGTCCGCTGCTCCCAGAAGTATTACAAGTCCGATTATTGCAGTCAGATAATATTTCATTTTAAAAAACCTTTTCCCCTTTTATCACACACCAATATATTACTTAATATCTTTTTTCACTTTTTTGACAAAATCCTCGACCGCGTCCCGTGACAGTTCCCCCAGCGAATTGGTCGATCCGGGGCGAAGCAGCGCGGCGGAATTGGTACCGCGCCGTGAATATTCATAGGCCCCGATAATTCGCCCATCCTCGGAATCCAGGCATCGTCCGCCAAACTCCACTTCGGGTCCGGAGCCTTCGACTCCCCCCGGTCCCGCTTTGAAAAGATTGACGCTGCCGGTAATAACATAATCGGCGTTCAGCCCGCTTCGCAATTCGGTTATCATATCGAAGTCGATTTCGCCGCGCAGCGCCCGATTGTGCGACCGAAACAGTTCACCCACCGTCCCCGGTTCTATTACACTCATTCCCCGGTCAACAAGTTCGGTCAATAGAATCGTCGAGATTACATCTCCGGCGAATTTTTGGGCCGACAGGTTATCGAAAGGAACGAGAGCAAATGTCGGCGAGGATTTGCCCGTCTCATTTTTCCGAATATAAGCATTGATACTTTTTTCGAAGTTTTTGAAGGCGCCGCCGACCAGCTTTTCCGCCAGTTTGTCGATCTCCCGGATTTGTCCGATTCCCAGCAACCCGGTGAAATCATTGCCGCCGGCCGCTTCGGATACGGCCCAGAATATTTTCATATTTTTTACATCCAGACACCTGGCGGAAAACCCGGTTTCGGGAAGGTCATTTTCGATGAAGACATCGATTGATCCGAGCAATAAAAAGTCAATGCCCAGCTCATCCGCTATTATAGAGGCGTCGGATGTATTGATGGCGCCGGATGAGCGGATGCGGTGCTTGCGGAGAGTCTGGCGCAATTGGGAAGAATCAACGACAATCAAATCGCTCCCGGCGACCCGGCTCTGAATCAGGGGCATCAGGACCTCTTCACCCCGGGTCTCACCCGAGAAATTGACAAAGGGAAGAATCGCAATCGTGTATTTCCGCGTGGTCTTGGCAGCCTCCTGATCGCTTTCGGGGCTGCTTTGGGCGCACGGCATGACACCGATAAACGTAATGATTAGCAGTGCAATAATATATTTAAGCCGAATAATTTTCATTCTACTTTATCAGTGTTTTCAAGGTTCCCTTGACGCAATCGCGCATGGCTTCGCTTTCGGATTTATCCCCGGTTCCGAACAGGGACGAGAAAAAGCCCTTCTTACCGGAGGTATTCGTGGCCGACCAGACCGTCATGCCGGTCTCGGTTTCGACCATGCTTACCACCATCGTAACCGTGTTGGTCGTCGAGGCGCCGCTTCTGAATGTCGAAACTTCGGTGACATTGCCAAGGATGATTCCCTGCACTTTAAGTTCCTTGCCGATATTGATGATCTGTTCTTTTGTCAACTGGCTGGTGCGCACGGTGGCATACTTCTCCAGTGCCTTGGTGACTTCCCCCGGTTCGACGACATCGAACGCCCTTTCCGACAGCAATTCCGAAATGAATATTCTTGATGCCCTGGCGCCCGCCCCCTGATCCGATGACAGGTTGTCGAAAGGAACCACGGCCACTCTTTCCAGATACTGGAAATTGTATTCATCATGGATAAAAACCGATGGCGACATGCCCCCGCAGCCCCCGATTAAAATAATTATTGCCGCCAGAAGCAATCCCGTTCTTATCATTTTATGCACCTTCCATTCATTGTCAAAATCCGGATTTCAAACCGATCTGCAACGACGTCGTCCGGGTTCTGTCAGCCAGAGCGAATTCATTCCTCGTGTAACTGAAAAACAGCAGACTACCATTACTGATTTTATAATTTATCCGCATATTGGCCCGTTCGCTTCTCACACCACTATCGCCGTCATTTAACGTCGCCAAAGCTCCAATTGTGATACGGGGTGTGAGATTCCAGCTTAAGTTATATTCCTGGTAAAAATAATCAAGGTTTTCTTCATCGTCGTATGTGAGCGATCCCCGCATTAAAATCGTCCTGGTCAGGCGATAATTCAGATCGGCGCTGTATTGCCGCCTGATCCGCGTCGTTTCGTCCGACAAGCTGTTGGTCGATTGATACAACACATTAAATATCGCATCCAGGGTGCGATGCACTTTCGCATCGGCCGACAACCTGTAGGTCCAGCTGTCGTAGGCCGTCCTCGAGTCAAATTGATTATTGCGATTGTAGCCTGCCTCAAGCGACAGATCCAGCCCGGCCAGGAGATTTCCACTGGTCTGAAAAAACAGGTTATTGGTCTCCCTGGTCTTTATTTTATCAATATAATCGGTTCTTGTCAGGGCGGCAAAGGAAAACGAGAGAGTCGGCAGCGGCGACATCAGGAGGCTGTATGACAGGGAGCGGCTGTCGTTGCGGGTGCCGCCATCCGTGAGATTCTCATACCCGGACTGGTAACGAACCAGTTGCGAAATCGCTGAGCTCGGCCGATGCCGGCCGGTCAAAGAATAAAATATTTCATCCCGGCTGTTGCCGAAACCGCCGCCCGGTTCACGGCGGAGAGTCAGGTCGGCCGAGGTCTCGAAAATCCGCGAAAAGGCATAATTAGCCGCCAGATCGACCAGGTGCGATGACGAACTCTTGCTATCCTTTACAACATTCTGCTTTTCAATAAGTGGTTGAATTTCTGTCACATAGACACTTATGACGTCGTTCAATCCGGAATTGACCGCCTTGATGTATCGGGTGGTCTGAGGCGGGAAAAATATTTCATACCGGTTAAAACTGGTATTGAATTCGGCAAAGACCGCGGAAGTAACCGGGTTCCAGATTAGATTGTCGTCGGAAACATAAATCCGCCAGCTCAACTGTGCGCCTGATGGGCGGTCGGTATATATATAGATGGCGCTGACCTCACGCTCGATGGCAAAATCGAAACCCATATTTCGATCCAGCAGGCCCTCGCCGATAGCAATCGTCGGCTGAGCCGGATCGGTGATGTTGCCGTCGGCCAGGGTGCTGACACTGTCGAGCTCACTCAGGTCGGGCGTGGGATCAATGCCATATAGGGCGCGCGAGAAAGGCAGGCTTTCGAGCAGTTTGTCGCCGCCGAGGTTTTCGGTTTTCTGGGAACGATAGTTGAAGTCATATCCGGAACTGAAACGCAGCCGATTATCGAGCCAGTATGATGATTGGTTCCAGCGGAATAGATGCTGGGTCTCGGTGATATCGAGGTTGCTGCCGGCATTCGCATTATCCCTGCGAACCAGGTTGTAATAGAAACTCTGTCGCTTAAAATTGTAATTAAGACCGGTTTGCAGGCGGCGCTCCCGGGTGTCGCGCTCGATCCGATTCTTGTCATTATAAGTGTGGTTCCAGTCATAACGCACCTCCAGCATCGGATATTTCACCGAATTGGTCGTAAAGGTTAGGCCGGAACTGTTGCGTATCAAATTGGTGGTCTCATTGCTGCTCGTGGTTTCCTGCCGCCGGATTATTCCGCCAAGGGTAAAATAGGGATGTTTCCAGACCAGTTCACCGGCCGGCTGGTAATCATAGCGCCAGACATTGGCCGACTGGCTCTGATCGATCCCGAGATTATGATAACGAAGCGAGGCCCTGGTTAAAATATATGGTGTAAAATATTTCGTCCAGTTGATCGAATATTCCTGATTGAGCGACTTGGTGGTTTGTGCTTCCGATTCCGAACTGACCCCCGTAATCTGAAGATTTCCGCGGAGATTATCGGAGATAAGAGCCTGAGCCGGCCGCCCTGCCGCCAAGATTATCAGCAGGAAAAACGATATCATTATTGTATGGTGCTTCATATATTTCAAAACTTTATCACTCCGGAACTATTGCCATATACGGCCGCTCCCCGACCTCGATTTGTGCCATCACTTCCCTGCTGACAACATTGATTACCACCAATTTGTTCTCCTCCGGCATGACGACCAGCAAGAACCTGTTTTCCGGATCGAGCGTAATCAACCCGGGGCGGCCGGGAACGAGAATCTGCCCGAGCTTGAGCCCGTTTTCCGGTTTTATTATGGCGATTTCGGAACAGTCGGCCATCGCTGTGTAGAGTTGACGCGAGCCGCGATGATAGGCCAGGCCGACCGCCGGGGAGCAAATATTAAGCGTCCCCAGATTGTTTCCGGTGCGCAGGTCGATAAAAGATATTTTTCTTTGTCTGTCGAAAGCCAGGTACAAAACCCTGTCACGATCATCAAGGGCAATTTCGGACGGCGATCCGCCCACGGCCAGCGTTGTCGCGACCGCTTGCTCGATCGGCTGGTAAACCGAGACATCCTCCGAACGCAGGTTGCTGATATAAACATTGCCGCTGAGCCGGTCGGAGACTATCGCCGCCGGCGCAGTTCCCAGAGTCACTCGATCCATTTCCTGGAAGGATTGGGTATCATAGACCGACATCGTGTTGGAACCATGGTTGACTACATACAATTGCTGCTCATCAGGCGACAGGGCCATACGGCCCGGCTCGTCGCCGTACCGGAGCAAAACCGTCCGCAACGTCTGGCGTGTGTTCAAGTCGATGACAACGACGCTGTTGTCTTCCGAATTGGCCACATACAATTGACGATTGAGACGCGAATAAGCCATTCCGCGCGGGGCAGTACCGGTTCTGATGACATCGACAATGCGGTAGTTGAACCGGTCTATAACCGTCAGATTATCCGAACCTTCATTGGCGACAAAAATCAAGCCCCCTGAAGGTGGAATGTCATTCGGCAGCAGCTTGAAACGCGGGCTAAAAACCACTTGTTCGTCATCATTGACATGCAATTCCGGCGACCATTGAAGAAAGATGGTTTCCGCCGTTTCTCTGACAATATGCACATCGATAGCGACAGTAACGCTTTCGGGCGGATCGGGCAGCTCCACCATCCCGCCTTTGATCATAACTTTAACTTTCTTAAATGCAAAGATAAGAGAATTATAGTGGCCCGGCGGTATCGCGGCTTCCGACAGGAGCACCTGTTGGCCGGAGCCGACCGGGATGTTCAGTGAGGCATGTCTCACCGGCAGCTCGACCATGCCCTGATTGCCGGACAATCGAAGTGAGGCCAGTTCTGTTTCCACCCGGTCGGGAAATGATTCTCCCGTCTCGATATAAACAACAATCTGGGAGTCGTCAGAAACGCCGGATGTTTGTGAAAAAGCGGATAGCTGCAAGATAAGAAAAGGGGCGCCGATCAGCAGAAATGCAATAAACGACCAGGCAAACCCTGCTGTCGATGTTTTTTTAATGAACCGCATTCTTAATCCAGACCCCTTTTTCTCGCACGAAACGCCCGAGTGTAAGACTCGGGCGTCGCGCGAATAAAACAGACGAAAAGAATAAATCAATGATTCCGTCGTAAGCGTGTCGCACCTTACGGAACAACAACAGTAACGATTTCGTCATTGACGTCTTTGACGTGACACTTGTTGCACAGCGAGCGCTGGTTGGGGCTGTTGTAGGGATCAGGAATCGCATAGGAACCTGATTCCACACCATCCTCTTCGAGAAGAGTGACGGCAAATTCCCAACGGCCGGCATTCGGAGCCGACGAAGCGTGCGCGCGATGGCAGCTCAAGCACATGACCTTACTGGTGGAAGAAGGACCGGCAGTCGATGTGGTCGTCGTGGCCGCATCTTCGAACGGAACGTCCGCCAGGTAAGCGGTCGCCGCAGCACCACCAGTGATGTCTTCGGTGCCATTGTAAAGGTTGTAATTGGTCGCAATGGTAGCGCCGAGAGTATGATCGGTCGGGTGCTTCATGGTGCTGCCGACATTGTGGAAATCACCGTGGCAGTTTCCGCACCAGGCGCTCATGCCGCTGTGGTAAGCGGTATGATTCGAATTGGACTCGACGCCGCCGGAAGAACCGGTGGACAGACCTTCGGCATCAGGAGCGGCATTGGTAAAGGTGAACAGGCCGTCCTGGATGGAACCGGCGCCATAGAGCAAACGGAAATTGGTATTTCCGTGCGGATCATGGCAGCTGGAGCAACCCAGTTCGGATGACGGGAAAGCGCCGCCCGGTGAGGACAGCAGGGTTCCGTCGCCGGCAACGCCTTTGGACGGAGCGTTGAGATTGTGACCTGCGGCATCACCATTGATAGGATTGGTAGCGCCGCCGTGGCCGTCGTTAAGGTTGTCTTCCAGAAGGAAAACAAAGTTGCCGCCGCCCTTGGTGGTCGGCGGGGCCAGCGGGTCGGCCGTGAAGACAGCGCCGCGGCTGGTGGCATGGCATGAAAGACAGACATCACTGGGTGTCGCGTCTTTCAACAGCCAGTCATTGCCGTTCGGGCTGTCGGGATCGACCAGCGCGCCGTCCTTACTGTTGTGCATAGTGTGGCAGCCGGCACAGTATGCGACGCCGGCATCGTGGAAGGCATAAGCACTTCCGCCGAAAACGAAGCAGATGGCTGCTACAAGTAGAAACATTCTGCGCATTAGTGAACCTCCTTAAGCGCATTAGAGTTGATTCCGGGCAGGTCTAGATCCTGCCGGTGTACAGAATGTGATGAAAAAAATAAGTGTTGTTGTGTTCCAGGTTCCATCGCTGTTCCGTTTGAGAGTTCAGGATCCGGTTCCAAATGAATCTTTTGGCCGCCGGTTGCCATTTGTGGATCAACCTCGCGGTTTGAATTATTGCTGTGTATCTGTAAATGTCGGTCCACAATAAATTGCGGCAGCCGACAGACCTGGACCATATTATTGTAAGTTTGGCCGATATAAATTTCGTTTTCCGGACCGATCGCCAGCCAGGTGGGATGATAAAACCATCCGGCGCGCATTCCCTTGCCGCCGAATTCTCCCAAAAACCGGCCGGATTCGGTGAAACAAACGACATTGTAACGGTGCTTATTGAGAACTGCAATGATACCGTCATCGGAAACACTAACCGATACGGGAAATCCCAGCTCGCCGACACCGCTTCCTTTATAACCCATGGACGGCAGCTTCTCGCCGCTGATATTAAAACGGAGAATTTCACCCTGCGAAGCGGCCGGCAGGTAAATCACCTCATTCTTTATGGAAAGCGAACCGAAAAAGAGCTCTTCCCGCAGCGTTTCATCCATCTCGTTTTCAATCTTTATTTCCGACTCGAGGTTACCATTGAAGTCAAAACCGAGAAGGCGCGGCCCGGAAAGATCCAGTACATATAGTTTGTCTCTATCACTGATGGCGAGACTGCCTGTATTAATTTTTTGCCCGTCAGACAGCGCCGGATTGAAAACCTTGATAAATTTTCCATCAAAATCATAAATGAATATCTTTGGCCCTTCCAGCGTCGTGCCCAAAACATATATATACCCCTGGGAATCGACGGCCAAATCGGTCGGCGCCCCGCATTGATCGACCGTGGAAAATTCATATAAGAAGATACCCTTGGAGTCGAAAATTGTCACCCGGCTGTTGCCCGGATCGGCGACATATATCTCATTTGTATTGGCTTCGATTAGAATTCGCCCCGGCCGTAAAAGGTGATTTTCGGTCCCGGGAACGGTCAGAAATCGCACAAACTGAGCCGGCACCGAGAGCGATGTTTCGGACTGCGCCATAATAGAAATCGGAGAAAACAGGCCCAGCAGCCAGACAGTAGCTGTTATCATTATGCGGTTCATCAATTTAGTCCTGCCTTCCTGACAGACATTATTCGGCGCAGTAGCCCTGTGAATATTTTCACAATCTTTCATGGTCTAACTTAACGGCGAGTAAATTGCCCTAATATGTATCTCTTTTATCCACGCTGGGCCAAATCTAATATATAATCTGGAAAAAGCAAGTCTTTTTTGTCCGGTTTGTCAAAAAAAAGATAAATTCAGTATATTTTGCACCTATCCTGGACAAATTCAGTACATTTATAGATTATTATAAAGTACAGATTATTATGTCAAACTGTACTTTTTCAAGAAACGTGCAGTGCAAAGCACTTATAATGTACTAATCAGTGGGGATGACACACCCGGCAGGTTTCGCCGGGATATTCGAATACGGCCAACTCGCCGTTTTTGGGGTTCTCGAATTCATGACATGACTGGCATTCGATCCGGCCTTCATATAAAACGACCTTCTCTTCATTTATCTCAACTCCTCCCGCTTTGGCGGAGACCCCAAACGGATGGCTGGCATGTTCGTCGAAAGAAGGCGGGTTCAATCCGGCCTTCACCAGGTCGGGGAAGGCATCGGAGCGGGTCGAGTGGCAGATAAGGCATTTTTCCGATGGGGATAAGAATGTCAGGGCCGGGTTATCGGAATGGTACACCGCTGCGGCCGTCTTGTGTCCAGCCGACAGATTATCGAGACTTACCGAATCATTATGGCAGGTAAGACATTGAAACAGTTGTGATTTTGAGTCGAAATCGAGCGCAAACACACGGGAGCCTGCCTTGATCATAGCTTTTTTATGAAATTGATGGCAATCCAGGCAGTTGCCGGCGGCACTATTATGAAAATTTAGGGGATATGCCGAAGGCTCCAAAGTGGAAAGCGTATGGCATCCGGTGCAATTGTCACTGCGGTTGCGGCTTTCGGCGGTCGCGTCGGCTTTGGTTTCTGCAAATGAGTGGCACTGCGGGCAGCTTACATTATTATGATCAGCCTTCTCCTTCTTCTCATCATCCTGCGGTGCGGCCGCAGAAAGTGTCAGTAACGCCAGAAGCACCATGCCGATACCCGAAATCCGTAATGCCGTCCCGATACTCATATGGTCATTATCGGAACGATCTCCGGCGACTATTTGTTATATATCGCGGCTTGTGGAAAATCAGATGTCTCAAGGCTGAATTTGGTCAATTATTGCACCCGCGATGGATCTGCATGAGAAAATTGTCCTCAATTATATGGTGCTTTTTCAAAATCCGAATACTGTACGATAATGTATATATTATAATTCTTGTTGCGGCTATATTGGATTAAGTTTGTCGATCATAATATATTGAATCGTAAGGCAATACAATCTCCTGCGGAGTCGAAAAAGGAGTCGCCCGGTTAATAATTATGTGAAAAAATTCATTTTTTTCGATTCTGTGACAATTCCATGACAATTCTAATTGGATTTTATTTACTTTTGGCGCAAGTAATGACGAAGCTAAAATAAAAGATCGGGATGTAAGAAGATGGAATTCGGAATAATCGGCTCATCAGTCTGGCAGCAGAACCTTCCACTGCTTGAATGTCTGACCCTTGACCGTGACGAGAAAATCGATAAGCTTCATCAGTTGAAATCATCGCTTGAGATAAGCGAGCTGATTTATCTGGCCACCTGCAACCGGGTCGAGTTTATATATGCCTCAACCGGTAAATATTCCAGCAGCCAGATTTTTTACCGTCTGCTGGATTTCTTTTTCTCGGGCGGCCATGCCATCAGCTTTTTCCCGAATGATTTTTATCATTATGTCGGCCGTGATGCCATCACGCATCTTTTCCGGACCGTCTCCTCGCTCGAATCGCTGGTGATGGGTGAAGCGCAAATCGCCGGCCAGTTCAAGAATGCCTACCAGGAAGCGATCGAAGCCGGTCTGGCCGGGCCTTTTCTGAGCCGCCTTGGTGATGAAGCGCTCAATGTCTCCAAAAAGATCAAGCGCGAGACCGAGATCGGCAAAGGGGCGCAGTCGATGGCTTCGCTGGCGTTCGCCGAACTCGAAAAACATCTCAAGAAGAATAAAGATGCCGTTATCGCCCTGGTCGGGGCGGGTGAGATGACCAATAAATTCGCCAAATACATCCGGAATGCAAACCTGGGAAATATTTTGTTTGTCAATCGTTCGCTGGATAAGGCCGAGAAACTGGCCGCGGAATTCGGCGGACAGGCGGTGGCTCTGGATAAGTTCAAGCAATCACCGGCTAATGTCGGAGCGATTGTCTCCGCGACTGCCTCGCCCGATCCGATTTTCGGCGAATCATTCCTGGCGCTGTTGCATGCATCCGAAACTCCGGTGCTTTGCATCGATCTGGCGATTCCGCGCGACTTCGCGCCCGAATTCGCCGCTGATGAAAAAGTCAGATTGATCGACATTCCGTATCTTAAAGCCAGGTCCAACGGTAATCTCAGGAAGAAATTTGTCGAGACCAGCAAAGCCAATGATATTCTCAAGCAGTCGGTTCATCAATTTCTGAGTGATCGGATGGAAATCTCGATAAAGCCGATCTTCCGCGAAAGTTTTAATGAATCCATAGAGCTGGCCCAGACCGCGCTCGAAGATCTCTTCGCCAAGAAAGTGACTTCATTGAGCGATGAGGAAAAAGAAGCGGTCCTGAGACTGGTCACCAAGCTCATCGGACATTCCGCCTTTCAGCCGGCACGCAAACTGTCCGACCATCTGGCGCAAATGTACTCCCAAATGAATCTTAAGGATTTCGTCTTCCCCCAGAAGAGCGCCGTTTGAAACCTGTCAATATTACCATCGGGACCAGAGGCTCGGATCTGGCGTTATATCAAGCTCATTTCATCAAAAAGATTCTTGAAGAGCAGTTTGGATGCTGTGTCGATATTAAGATCATCAAAACTTCCGGCGATAAAATCGACGATCTCGCATTCGACAAAATGGAAGGCAAGGGCTTTTTCACCAAGGAAATCGAGGACAGCCTTCTCAATGGAGAAGTCGATCTGGCGGTACATTCGCTGAAGGACCTCATGACCACCCAGCCCGAAGGTCTGAAATTGGGCGCGGCCGGTTATCGCGCCGACCGCCGCGAGATGCTTCTAATCAGAAAAGGCTCAAATGCCGGTGAAGGTGTTGTTCCCGTCAGGCCGGGCGGTATCATCGGCACCAGTTCGGCCAGGAGAAAATGCCAGATTGCCTTTTATAATGATTCCCTCGAAATCAGGGAACTGCGCGGCAATGTCCCGACCCGGATCAGAAAACTTCGCGAAGGCATGTACGACGCTATTGTCATCGCCGCCGCCGGTGTCAAAAGACTTGAACTTGATTTGAGCGACCTTAAAGCTATCGAGCTGGATCCGGAAGATTTCCTTCCTGCCCCCGCGCAGGGCATTCTGGGGCTCCAGATTCGCCATGATGATCCAAAAACCGAGGCGGTTGTTTCGAAGATGGGTTCGCCGGATGCATTGATCGAAGCCTCGCTGGAACGCGGACTGCTGGCCAAATTTAATTCGGGGTGCTCGCTTCCTCTCGGCGTCTATTCGGAAATCAGGGGGGAACAGCTCAGGCTGAAAGCAGTGCTGGGGATTCCGAAAGATGACGGCTGGGATGGAATGGTCGGCGTCGATCTTACCGGCAATAATGTCAATGAACTGGTCGAAAAAGCCTTCATGGCTTTGTGTAAGGAGCAAAAATGACGCGCCTTGCCATCACCAGACAGCCGGATCAACTTGATGAAATTACCCGGATGGCTCATGCCCGCGGGGTTGAGATTGTCCCGCTGCCGCTCATGAATACCGAATATATTAAATTCAATATTAATGATGATGTTATCAATCGACTGGACTGGCTCTTTTTTACCAGCGCCAATGGTGTCAGATCGTTTCTCGACAGGCTGGAAAAGCTTAATATCCCGCTGTCTGATAAAACAAAAATAGGTGTTGTCGGAAAAAAGACCATGGAAGCGCTTGAGGAATATGGATTGAGCGCCGACTTTGCCCCGGCCGAACCCTATGGAAAAAATCTTTTTCTTGAGTTTGTGACCAATATCGCTGCCGGAAACGAGACGGTTCTTTTCGCCCGCGCCTCGAAAATTGTCTATGATCCGGAATATTTATTCAATCTGGCCGGGCTAAGATATTATTCCATCATATGTTATGAAACGACCGAGGGCGCCGTTCCGGCGGGTAATGTGATCGGTTTATCCGAATCCGATTTTATTCTTTTCACGGCTCCGTCGGCGGTAAGATCATACCATAAAACATTCGGAGTGCCGCTGGCCCGAACGATTGCCATCGGCCGGACAACGGCTTCCGAAATGAGTCTGCACAACTGGCAAATTTTCAAAATAATGGATATTCCTGACGTAGATATGGTGTTGGATTATTTATATTAGTATAATTTATGGAAACAATCCGGCGCCGGAAATGTTATTAAAATCGGCTGGGATAAACCGGGAAAAATAGTAGAGGGATTGATAATAATGGACGGCAAAAAGTTCAGCACCGAGAAATCGCAGGAGCTTCTGGAAAAATCTTCCAAAGTCATCCCCGGCGGCGTCAATTCGCCGGTTCGGGCCTTCAAATCAGTCGGCGGAATTCCGCGTTTCATCGAAAGAGGCGAAGGGGCCTATCTTTATGATGTTGACGGTAACCGCTATCTTGATTTCTGCTCTTCCTGGGGACCGCTGATTTTGGGGCACGGCGATCCGGATGTGGTCGCCGCCGTCAAGAAACAGGCGGAGAGGGGAATGACTTTCGGCGCCTCGACGGAACTTGAATACAAGCTGGCCGATTTTATCGTCAGGCATGTCGAATCAATCGAAAAAATTCGTTTTGTCTCTTCCGGAACCGAAGCGGTTATGTCGGCCATCCGCACCGCCCGCGGTTATACCGGGCGCGACATGATTCTTAAGTTCGAGGGCTGCTATCATGGGCATTCGGACCATCTGCTGGTTAAAGCCGGTTCCGGGCTGGTTACTTTCGGGCAGCCGTCATCGGCCGGGGTCCCGGAAAGCATTACCAGCCAGACAGCGGTATTGCCGCTCGATGATGAAGAAGCTCTGGAAAGTTTTTTCAATGAACATGGTGATAAACTGGCGGCGGCCATTATCGAAGGCATCCCCGCCAACAACGGCCTGCTGGTTCAGCGGCATGATTTCATGCGTTTGCTGCGCGCCCTCACCGAAAAGCACGGCGCCCTGCTGATTCTCGATGAAGTCATCACCGGTTTCCGGCTGGGACTTGAAGGCGCCGCGGCCTATTACGGGATATTCCCCGACCTGATCACCTATGGCAAAATTATCGGCGGCGGCATGCCGGTCGGCGCCTTTGGCGGCCGGGCCGATATCATGGATGTCCTCTCGCCGCTCGGGCCGGTCTATCAGGCCGGCACCTTGTCAGGTAATCCAATGGCCATGACGGCGGGATTGGCGACGCTTAATAAATTAGCCGATGGCAAAATATACAGCGATCTGGAACGAAAAAACCGCTTGTTTGTCAGCGAATTGACCGAGAAACTCAAGGGCTATACTATCAATGTTGCGGGAGTGGCTTCGATATACTGGATTGTCTTCCAGAATGACCTGCCGCGCCGCGCCGACCGAATCGACTCCGACGGTATCTCGCATTATAACCGTGTCCATGAAAAAATATTGAACAGCGGCATTTACCTGCCGCCATCGGGGTATGAAGTCTGCTTCATTTCGGCGGCGCATACCGAAGTGATGCTCAAGGATGCCGCATCGACTCTGGCCGATGCCATCCGGCAGGAGGCGCATAAGTGGCAATAGCCGACAGCAACTTTATCAAAGCCTGTTACGGCCGCAATGACGGGCCGATTCCGGTCTGGATCATGCGCCAGGCGGGGCGTTATTTGCCCGAATACCAGGCGATTCGTGACAAAGTTTCGTTTCTGGAGTTGTGCCGGACACCGGAACTTATCGCCGAAGTTGTCAGGCAGCCGATCGCGCGATTCGATCTCGATGCCGCCATTCTCTTTTCCGACATTCTCACGATTCTGGAACCGATGGGCGTCAAGATTGATTTTCCCGACGGCGGCCCCGAAATCGAAGCGCCGATAACCAAACCGGAAGACATCGACCGCCTGATCGAATTCGATATTGCCGCCGAAATGCCTTATGTGCTGGACGGCATCAGGAAAATAAAAGAGATTCTTCCCGATAAACCGCTGATCGGTTTTGCCGGCTCGCCCTTCACGGTAGCCTGCTATCTTATTCAGGGCAAAGGCTCCAAAAATTTCGATATCGCCAAAAAGTTTATACATCAATATCCATCGGCGGCAAAACGATTGATCGATTTTCTTTCGAAAATCACCGCCCGTTATCTCGAGGCACAAATCGAGGCCGGTGCCGATACGGTGCAATTGTTCGAAAGCTGGGGCGGGGTGCTTTCCCGCGATGATTTCAAGACCATGTCGGTCGATGCCGTCAATAAAATATTTAGTTCAATCGCCGGGAAGAATGTCCCGCGTATTTTATTTGTGAATAATATCGCGCCATATATCGATATGATTAAAGATGTCGATTGCGAAGTGGTCAGCATCGATTACCGCATGAATCTGGCGGCCGCGGCCAGGATGCTGCCCGGTAAAGCGATGCAGGGGAACCTGGATCCGGCGGTGCTCTTCGGTTCGGTCGAGCATGTGCGGGAAAAAACGAAGGCGCTTCTGGACAGTGTCGATGATCTCTCGCGGCTGATTTTCAATCTCGGTCATGGCATTATGGTCAAAACCCCCATCGAATCGGTTCATACCATGGTAGAAACAGTGCGCAATTACAGGAAATGATATGTCCGACAACAATGGTTCAATAAAGGTGCCGGTCGAGTTGCTCCGTAAGTACGACCGCCCCGGCCCCAGATACACGAGTTATCCGACGGCGCCGGTGTGGTCGGACAAGGTAATCTCCGAAAATTATGCGGCGGCCCTGAAAACGGCCTCGAAGCAGACCGACCAACCGCTAGCGGCATACGTGCATATTCCCTTCTGCCGCAGGCGATGTTATTACTGCGGATGCAACACCTATATAACCAAAAGTTCCGATCGTGTAAAAAAGTACATCGATGCCCTGATTACCGAAATAAAGCTGACCGCCGAATTGCTCGGCGGGCGGAAAAAAATCAGCCAGCTCCATTTCGGAGGCGGAACGCCGACCTATGTCGAGATCGATGATTTCAATCGCATTCTCGGTGCTCTCGAAGAAAATTTCGAATTTATTCCGGGATGTGAGAAATCGCTGGAGATCGATCCGCGCGTCACCACTTTCGAGCAGCTCGATTATCTGGCGGGCCGCGGTTTCAACCGTATCTCGGTCGGGGTGCAGGATGTCGATCCGACCGTCCAGGAGGCCATCGGCCGCATCCAGTCATTCGAACTTGTCAGCGAAGTAGTCGAATACTGCCGCCAGCTGAAATTCAAGGGTATCAATATTGATCTGATTTATGGGTTGCCGAAACAGACCATTGAGCGGTTCGACGGGTCACTTCTAAAAGCCGTCCAGCTTAAACCGGATCGGGTCGCTCTTTACAGCTTTGCTTATTTGCCGGATGCCAAAGCCAACCAGAAAAAAATCAGCCCCGATGATCTTCCCGCCACCGAGATCAAGTACCGCCTATTTGCCGATGCCGTCAAAATATTCACCGGTCACGGTTATCGCCAGATCGGCATGGATCATTTTGCGCTTCCCGAGGATGAGCTGTCGATCGCGCAGGAGGACGGCCGCCTGTACCGAAACTTTATGGGCTACACGGTGCAGTCATCGCCCGATATGATCGGTCTGGGGATGTCGTCGATCGGCTATATCAATCATTCTTTCTTCCAGAATCATTCGAGCCTTGACGCCTATATGAATGTCATCGGTGAAGAGCGTCTCGCGACTTATCGCGGGATGATACTATCCTATGACGACCTCATCCGCCAGAACGTCATTATGTCATTGATGTGCAATTTCCGCCTTGATTTCAATGATCTCAAGGAAAAATTCGGTATCGATTATCATACTTATTTCACGGATGAACATCAAAAACTGGCCGAGTTTTTTACCGATGATTTCCTCGAAATGCACAACGGCGGTATCAAAGTCACGCCGGTCGGCCGGACCTTTATCCGGAACATCGCCATGACCTATGACAACTACCTTGGCGGCCGACTTCCCGGCAAAAAACCGACTTTCTCAAGAACAATTTAATCCGATTAGCAGCCCGGTCATTCGCCGTCGGGAGTGAATTTATACCCGGCTCCGCGAATGGTGTGAATATATTTGGGATTGGCCTGATCCGGCTCGAATATTTTGCGCAGCCTGACGATAAAATTATCGACCGTCCGGCTTGATGGATAAACATTGTACCCCCAGACGGCGTTGAGCAGCATGTCGCGCGTGACGACCTCATCGGCGTGTTCGGCCAGAAATTTCATGATCATGACTTCTTTCTGGGATAGCTCGATCTCGCCGTCGACGCCGGATGCTTTGTAGGTGTTGGTATCGACCCAGAAATCACCGAATTTGACCTGGTTATCATCGAGCGGACTGGTGCTGTACCATACCTGTCGGCGGAAGATGGCCGCTACTCTGAGAATCAATTCCTTGAGATTGAACGGTTTGGTCATGTAGTCATCGCCGCCGGCCAGCAAACCGGCGACACGATCATCCTCGCGGTCGCGGGCCGACAGAAACAGCACCGGAACGCGCCCGGCCTCTTTGCGAATGGTCCGGCACACTTCGAGCCCGTCCCTGCCCGGAAGCATGATGTCGAGAATTATCAAATCGAAACCGCCCTGCCGCCAGTAGTCCAGCGCCATCTGGCCGTCGGAGGCAATGACCGTCTCATACCCCTCCGCTTCGAGATTCAACTGAAGCCCGTCGGCGATATGCTCTTCGTCCTCGACAATCAAAATCTTTTTTTTCATCTATTGCACCAGGGGCAATTTAATCGTGAACACCGAGCCGTGGCCGATGCCTTCGGATCTGATTTCGACCGTGCCGCCATGCGCCTCGACCGCCTGGCGCACCAGGTACAGCCCCAGCCCGGTTCCCTTGACCGTTCGGGTCGATTCATCACCGATACGGTAAAAACGGTCGAAAATATATTTTTGTTCTTTTACCGGGATGCCGACGCCGTTATCGGTGATGTCGATGCAGGCAAAGGCGCCCTGCCGCGACAATGATACGCTGATTTTTCTATTTTCCGGCTTCGAATATTTCAGGGCATTTTCGATAATGGCCCGAACCGCTCTTTCGAGCGCCTGATAATCGGCTCTGACCGTGATATTCGGCTCGAGATGCCGCTCGATTTTTCCGCCCAACCCGTCAAGCAGCGGCTGGAGATTGTCGAGATATTCACCGAGGTCGCCGGTCAGATCGGTTTTTTCCAGATTAAGGCGGTAATCCTGCCGGCCGGAGCGGCCCGCCTCGAGAACATTATCGACCATGCCTTCCAGCCGGTAGCAGTCATCAAGCATCTTACCGTACAAATCATGCTTCTTGTCGTCATTCAGTTTTCCCGACTGAAGCGTCTGGATGTACAGCCGCAGTGAAGTCAGCGGCGTGCGAAATTCATGCGTCACGGCATGGATAAAATTCTGCTGGCGAAAAGTCAACTCCTCGGATCGCTGCAGCGTCCGGTATATCAGGAAGGCCCCGAATAATGTAATCAGGACAAAAAAACTGCCCTCGGAAGCGAACATCATTATCCGGCCATGAGTCGATCGAGTCAGTTCTTCCTCCACCTCGGGAAGAACCGCGAACATGGCGGGATCGACCCAGGTCATATTTTTGCCGCCATGTTTTCCGGAAGGATTGTAATCGATGGCGTCCTTTGCGTCTCCAAGCAACTGTCCCGGGAATTTCGGATCGAAGAAAATAGTTGTCCCGCCGCCGATATCGGCATAGAAGGTCGAATCAGCCCGCCCGGAGTTTTTCGCGGTTCCCGCCGGAACCCCGCTTGACGAATATCCGATTATGATGCTGTCGGCCAGCAGGCTGTCGAAAAATTTTCCCTGATCCTGCGCCATATTCATGGCATATGTAATCACGCTTATTCTTTGCTGAAAACAGCGGTTGGCGGTCAGTCCGATGATTTCGATGCGCTGATCCAGGAGTTCCGTCTGGTGACGGCTCAGCTGTTTGCTTAAATCGATCTGATAAATTATCCACCAGGATAATTGGGCGACGCAGAAAATAATCAGCCCCACAAAGATATAGAGGGCGAATCTGGTCGGCTTGATATCCCGTCTTGTTTTCATCCTGATCCCTTCGCTAAACAACTAAGCGGCCGTGAAATTTATACTTATACGCATCGATTCCCCGTCCCACGCAAACGGCCCGGTGTTTAAGTTATTACTAAACCGATTTGTTGTCAACAAGAGGAGTTTACTCCTTCGGGTGCTTGGCTTTATTCTGGAACTTTCTGTTAATTTTCGGTAAAATTAATTAGTGGACAAATGTCGAATTCCTTTGTATGATTGTTTTGTGATTATTGGGAAGTGAGAGTGAAATTCATTATCCTCAATGATTTAACCGGTCCGCGCAAAAGGGCTAAAGCAACGGGGAGGTTATTTATACCATGAAACGTCTGTTAATTATCCTGCTGGCCATTTTAATCTGTGTTCCCAGCGTCTTTGCCCGGAAGAAATCAAAAAAATCGGGCGATCTCGAAAATAATGTTTATACCGATGCCGCGTATGATTTCCAGATCACTTGTCTTGGTAACTGGAAACCGGAACTTCAAAAACCGGACAAGGAACTTCGCCTGGTCTTGACCCAGCAACAGTATGAAATCCCGCCGGAACTTATGCAGTATCCGGCCATGGCCAGGATTCCGATTTTGAATATTCATGTCGATGAAGTCGAATTTACGCCGGCTGTGTATGTTGATTCCCTGATCAGGAACTCTTATTCGTCCAAAGTCAAAAAAGAAGTTTTGAAAGATCTTCAGCCTCTGGAGGAAAACCTTTCTCTCGAAGGGCTCAAAACAGTCGCCAAGGATTTTATCAAGGTTGATGACTATGAGGCCAGCCAGTGGCAGGGAACCGTCCATTATCTCAAGAAATTGGGTATGGGCGAGACGATCCCGAGAACCTACAGCGTCGGTATTGTGGCTATCAAGAAAGATAATTTAATGATGACCTGCCTGCTGTCATGCGAAAGTGTGTTCTTCCCGAAAATATTCAAGGAAGTGCTGGAGATGGTTAAAACCATCAAGTGGCAGGATATTCCCGAGGGCGAATAAAACTGTTTTTGGCAGGCGGGGGTATTAACTCCCGCCTGTTTTATATCAAAGAATAGTGTTGCCTCATTCGTAACTTTAATACTGTGCTGTAAATCAGCAGGAGAATTAAATGAATATCAGTATAAGATACTGCGTTGAGTGAAATTACCTGCCACAAGCCGCCGGTCTGGCGGAAGCGATAAAGGCCAAATTCGGACTTAAGGCCAAATTGGTTGACGGCCACAACGGGATTTTCGAGGTATCGATTGACGGAAAAGCGGTTTATGACAATAAAGCTGAATGCGGGCGTTTCCCGACCCATGTAGAGATTTTTGAATTGATAGAAAAGAGTAAACGTTAATGAAGGTTATAACTAATTGAGATTGCGTTTTATTAAATGGCTATCAAAAAACCGATAGATAAAAAAGAATGTGCCTGTAAGAGCAAGTCGAAAAAAAACATCCCGGAAGCGATCCAAAAGTCAAATAAGCCGGAGGGTTTGAAAATCCTGCCGCTTTTGAATAACTCCTCCTGTTCCTGCGAATAGAAAATTTCCCTCTATTTTCGATGTCGGGGCAAAGTATTTCAAATGTCGCTTTGCTTTTTCACGTCGGCAATCAGTTTATCCCGAACGTTCTGATATTTGGCGTTGTCTTTATCCCAGTCGCGGGCGTCAGCGATTACCTTTTTGACCACATCCGCCTTGCGTTCATGCTCCCACTTTTCGAAAATATAATCATCAATTCGCACCGGGAAAAGGACATCAGTCTCGCCGTCATATTCACCCTTGTTTTTCCGCCCGATTAATTCCCGCTCTTTTTGAATAGCCCGCTCGATCTCATCGCCCACATAAGGGCTCTTCAGTGATGATTCGCTCGCAATCAGCACCAATTTATTGAATTGTCTAATTGCATGATCTATCTCGCCCCAGATACTCTTGCCGGTTCGGGCATCTTTATCCCATTTCCAACATCTGATTCCGGCTCCCTGGAAATCATTGTACAAGCGTGTTGCGAATTTCTCATCGGCGGTGCTGTAACTGATAAAGCAAGTATAGAACCTTATCGGTTTCCCCACCTGCGCCCGGAAATAAGCGATTTCTTCATCACGCAACCCACAGCCTCGAAGAAATTTTTCCGGCAGATCGCCTTTGAATTTAAGCAAAGAGTTTACGTCAATAAATGACTCAGCATCGTGCATTGTCTCATCCAGACCAATTGCCTCTGATAGATCTGATGACAAGATAGTATTGCCCAATTGCGCCCTAATAAAAGTGGTTTTTGAAAGTAATGTATTTTGAAATCTTGTGTAATATATAATTGCACCGCTGAGATTGGCATTTCGTAAATCGGCGTTTCTAAGATCCGCAATTCTGAGATCAGCATCTCTCAAATCAGCACCTCTTAAATCAGCCTTCCAAAGGTCAGCTATTCTGAGATTTATACGGCTGAGATTAGCATTTCTGAGAATGGCACTTCTGAGATTAACATCCAAAAGGTTTGGTACATTTTCGCCCTCTACCCTCCTCCTGTTCCACTCCTCAATCCCCTTCGGGCCACCCCGTAGTAATTTCACCGCCTCGTCTCTATCCATTACTGCCTCCCGATTATTTTTAATAAATATCCACCGACAAACTGAACCCGCGTTCAATTTAAATTTGTAAACCCTTACGCATAAAATAAGATATTCCCCGCCATAAAGCAACCTTTGCCAGATTCGGGCGTATTTAATACCATAATATTAATGGTATGCACGTCTATAAATATAAATAGGCGCCAATAATACAAATAGGCGCTTGACAGAAACGGAAAAGATTATATAATCACTGCGCCCGGTGTGAATGGGCAGGAGAATTGAACCAGTAGATTACTTACGAAGCTGCTGTTAATACTTGCCGCGATGCCTCACCGCCAAACCACCGATCGTGAGGGCAACAAATAGCTGCGACTGTCGTGAGTGGGACGAAGCGAGGTTGTGGATGATTGTCGTGAAAAAAATCGTTGAATTGTCGGTTATTTCGATATTACTAATCTTCATTTTTACTCCGCGGGCCAACGCCTATATCGATCCGTCATCGGGAAGTTACTTCATACAGATCCTCATGGCCGGTGTGCTGGGCGGAATATTCGCCGTCAAGATGTCGTTCGGCAGAATCAGGGAGCGCGTCTCCCGTCTCCGCCGGAGAGACAAGGCCGAATAAATGCGCGCACCAGCCGACAGCCGGGTGGCCGGATCTTTCCGCGACCCCGCCGGTTTTATTTTCAGCCATGGAAGCGCGCTCTATCGCCAGGTTAACCTCTCTTACCGCGATAACTATGACCATTTGATTGATTCCGGGCTGTATCGCAGGCTGGTGGAGGCGAACCTTCTGGTTGCGCACGAAGAAACCGATCATCCGCCAATCGAGCCCGAAGCGGCCTATAAGGTCATCAAACCGCGCCGGATAGAATTTATCTCGTATCCGTATGAGTGGTGTTTCAGCCAGCTCAAGGATGCCGCTCTGGCCACCCTCGAAATACAAAAACAGGCTCTTGAGTGCAGCATGACCCTCAAGGATGCCTCTGCCTATAATATCCAGTTCGACAACGGCCGCCCGATTCTGATCGACACCCTTTCTTTCGAAAAATATATCGAGGGCGAGCCATGGCTCGCTTATCGCCAGTTCTGCCGGCATTTCCTGGCGCCGCTGGCTTTGATGAGTTACCTCGATATTCGCTTCGGGCAGTTGATGCGGGTGCATCTTGACGGTATCCCGCTCGATATGACCGCCGCGCTTCTTCCCTGGCGGACATGGCTGTCGCTCCCGCTGCTGGCCCATATTCATCTTCATGTCCGGAGCCAGCGCCATTTCAAATCGAAAAGCATACATAACGGCGGCGGTATGGTGAGCCGAAACGCCATGTTGGGATTGATCGACAGTCTCGAATCGGCTGTCCGAAAACTGAAATGGCGCCGAAAGAAAACGCTCTGGGCCGATTATTACGATAACAACAATTATGATTCCGCGGCGCTGGAGCACAAGCAACAGCTTGTCTCACAATATATTGATATGACCATGCCGACCCGTCTCTGGGATCTGGGCGCCAACAACGGCCGTTTCAGCCGTCTGGCGGCCGAAAAAGGCGCCTTCACGGTGGCTTTCGATCTCGATTACGGCGCGGTCGAGGAAGATTATATTGAAAATATTCGCGCCGGCGAAAGACGGATTTTGCCGCTCGTGCTCGACCTGGTTAATCCCAGTTCCGGGACAGGTTGGGCGCACCGGGAACGGATGTCTCTTCTCGAGCGGGCGCCGGCCGATACCGTTATGGCCCTGGCCCTGATACATCACCTCGCTATCGGCGATAACCTGGCCTTCGGGCAGATAGCCCATTTCTTTCGTGCCATCGGACAGAATCTCATCATCGAATTCGTACCTAAGGATGATTCACAGGTGCAGCGGATGCTGGCCAGCCGCCGCGATATTTTTGATGATTACACTCAGGAAGCCTTCGAGAAGGCCTTCGCCGAGCATTTCAATATCATAAGGTCCGAGCCGATTATCGACACCAGAAGAACTCTCTATCTCATGTCCGGCAGATGAAATCGCGCGGCAGCCGTCCATACATCCTGCACCCGTTTTTATTCGCCCTTTTTCCGGTTTTCTTTCTCTACGCCCTTAATGTCGGACAGACGTATTTCAGCGACATTTTTTTTCCGGCGTTTCTGATTATTATAACTGCTTCGGCCGTCGTGTCGATTTTCAATCTAATACTAAAAGATTGGCTCAGGGCCGGATTGATTACTTCAGTCATGACGCTTTTCTTCTTCTCCTACGGTCATCTGGCCCGCTCGCTTAATAATTATATCTCGCCGTGGCTGCTTCTGGTGATTTGCACGTTCGTACTGCTGATAATTATCTTCGTCATCATCCTGAAAAAGCCGAAACTGAATCAAACGACAAGAATTCTGAATATAGTTGCGGCAGCACTGCTGCTTATTCAGATAATCCGAATTGGAATCGTGTTTATTTCGAGCGTTTCCGCGCCGGACATAATATCGGAAAATTCGCAAAGCATCAAACAAAGTGAAAATCTTCCCGATGCTTATTTCATTGTCCTCGATGGCTATGCCCGCGCCGACGTGCTTTCCGAAATATACCAGTACGACAATTCGGAGTTTATCGACTTTCTCAGAAACCGCGGTTTCACCGTTGCCGACAGCAGTCATTCCAACTATGGACAGACCCTGCTGTCATTGGCTACGACATTCAACATGGATTATGTCCCGAATCTGGTTTCATTGGATTCGCTCTCGAGCGATCGCTTGCGCTTGTATGAGAGATTGCGCCATAATAAAGTTCTGGAACTGTTCAAAAGAGCTGGTTATACGACTTCAGCTTTTTCATCGGGATACGGCCTTTCGGAGATACGCGAGGTGGATAATTACATCAGCGCTTCATGGATGCCCGGTGAATTCGCCAACATGCTGTTATCATTCACACCGCTGCCGGTGATCCTGAGCCGCATCTATTCGCCGTTCGAAATTCATCACAACCGCATTATGCATATCATAGCGAATCTTGCCGATCGCAAAAAAGCCGCCGCGCCGCAATTTGTCTTTGCCCATATCATCTGCCCGCATCCGCCGTTTGTCTTCGGCCCGAACGGCGAGAGCCTTCGCCCGGAGCGGCCGTTCAACATGGAGGACGGCTCGCATTTCCTCAATGAGGGCGGGACAGTCGATGAGTATCGAAACGGCTATATCAATCAGGTGAAATTTATCAATGGACAAATGGAAGCGGTCATTAACCACCTGCTTTCCATCGATCCCGAAAACCGGCCGATCATCATCATACAGGCTGATCATGGGCCCGGCTCGGAATTAAGCTGGGTCGGATCGGCGGAGACCAATCTTAAAGAACGCTTTTCCATTCTCAATGCCGTCCTGCTTCCGCAAAGTGACAGCGCTTATGTTTATGATGCCGTCAGTCCGGTCAACACCTTCCGGGTCATAGCCAATATCCTGTTCGACTGCCGCTATGATCTGCTCCCTGACCTGAGTTATTACAGCACCTGGGAGCACCCTTTTGGCTTTATGCCGATTACCAACGACAGCGGCCGCATATATGAATATTTGCTTGATTACTATTTGTCTCTGTCGCCGGGAAAAATTAAGTACCTCCATGTCAGTCATCCGTTGCCTGCAGGGACCAATCCCAATTCCGGGCAGTGCATACGGATGACTCCTCAGGGTCTGTGCATCGATCTTGAAAGAATGTATCATTCGACATTGATGGAAATAACCGCCGATCGCAATGATGAGTACCTGGTACGGTTCCGAAAAGGCGATACTGATCTTGTCGAGATGATGCTTCCCGCTCTGAATGTCACCGGCGATGCCCTGCGTATCGATACCTTGGCCATTCCGCAGGAGACGGCCTATGCCGGCTATGACAATATTTTGATTATTCCCCGCAATGGCGACGGCCGTTATGCGCTGGGCCATATCCGGCTCGGCGTCCCGGCCAGACGATAATATCGATTAATGATTTCTATTCGGTGCGAAGGGCCTCGACCGGATCGACTCGTGCCGCCCGCGAAGCGGGATAAAATCCGGCCGCAAGACTGACAAGCAGGCCGAATAATAGCGCGGTCAGTATTAGCCATGGCGGCAGGGCGAACAGCTCCATTTCGGGTATATCCTGTTTCTGCATGATAATCTTGATCACCATGGATGCCACCCTCGTGATAACCCACCCGAAAATAATTCCAAACGAGGCTCCAATGGCGCCGATCAAACCGGATTCGGCCAGAAACAATAGCCGGATATCGCGCTCATCGGCGCCGAGCGATTTGAGAATGCCTATCTCACGGCGGCGTTCGATAATCGACATCACCATGGTGTTGACAATACCCAACGAGGCCGTGATCAGCGCAATCAAGCCAATAACGCCGAGGGCCATATCGAAATAGATAAAAAATTTCTGCATTTGGGCGAATTCCTCGGCAAAGCTGAAGGTCCGGTATCCGAGTGCTTTGATGGTATCGCGAACCGAGGTATACGGTATATTCGGTTCGAGATCGACGGTTATTTTCGGGTATGACCGGCCGTCCTGATTGCCGTCGGCGGTCAGCAACGTTCCGCTCTGAAGCGAGGCAAACAATGCCGTCGGGTCATCGGTAATGCCGCCGGCACTGAATCGGGCCGCTGTCGCCGCTGGAATAATCAGCGGGTTGACGCGAATCGGGCCGCCATGACGGCTCTCCAGTACTCCCCTGATAATCAATGTATCGCTGACCAGCGCTTTGGCATTGAAGAAACCATCCAGAAACCTTCCCATGGCATAGCCAAGTTCCTGTCGAACCACCCTTTTGATATAGGCGGCGTGAATCAGCGAATCGAATTGTATCTGATTGATCCTCTGCTTGAGCGTGCTGTCCATTTTGGGAATGATGTGCACAATGCCGCTGTCGATACTGGCCACGCTGACCGATATAATCAGCTGTTTCCCGATCAGCGAGTCGGCCTTGTCGATGTCGAGCATTCTGAGCAGTTCTTCGGTAACGACAACTTCTTTGGCGCTGTCGTTTTCGAATGCCGAGCCGGCGGCGAAATTCGAGTATGCTTTGGTTTTCATGGCGTCGATCGGGAGCGCCTGCGCCGAAAGCGACAACTGCGTGTCGATAATGCCGGCCGTTACCGTGAATGAATTAAACGGATAGACCAGCCGTACACCCGGGATTTTGGAAATAGCTGCGACCGCTTTGCTGTCGAGAATAACTGCCCCCGTGGAATCGGAGGGCTGGTTGTCTTTCGGCGGAAAGACCTGCATGGTCGTTAACAATCCCAGCTTTTGATACTGCTCCGATACGTTTTTCTGCATTCCGGCGCCGAAGGAAAGCATCGCCACGAAAGCGGCGATGGCAATGACCACGCCGGATATGGTCAAAAAGGCCCGCAGTTTCATCCGCCACAGGTTGCCGGTCGAGATGGTCAGGAAGTCGTGCAATTTCATTTTGCCGCCTCCGAATCATCGATTACCCGGCCGTAATTCATACGTACCATCCGTGCCGCATAGCTGCCGGCCATATCGAGATCATGCGTAACCATGACTATGGTGAGCCCGCGACGGTTGAGATCGGTTATCAAATCGGCTATCTGGATACTGTTGTCCCGGTCGAGATTGCCGGTCGGCTCATCGGCGAAAAGTATTTCCGGATTCTTGACCAGCGCCCGCGCCACCGCCACCCGCTGCTGCTCGCCGCCGGAGAGATCGGCCGGGTGATGATCGATACGGTCGCTCATGCCCAGCCGGTCAAGAATCTCAAGAGCCATTTCTTTGCGCCTGCGCCGTGGTGTATCATTGAAAAAAAGCGCCCGCTCGACATTTTCCAGCGCCGTCAAATGCGCCATCAGATTAAAGGACTGAAATATCATGCCGACTTTATGGGCGCGATATGATGCCAGCTCCTTGCGGCTGAGACTGTTCAAAGCGATTCCCTCGAATTCGATCCGGCCCGCCGTCGGGCTGTCAAGCCCCGCAATAAGATTTAACAGCGTCGATTTTCCTGATCCGGAAGCGCCGACAATCGCCAGGAACTCCCCCTTCTCCAATGAAAGGCTGACATTATCCACCGCCCGAACCTCGTAACGCCCCCGCGTATAATAGCGGCAGAGATCAATCGTCTTAATCCAGCTTGAACCCATGATCTATAATACCTTATTATTCCTCAAAAAGTTACTTCAGGTTTGACGGAAATATCAGATATTCTTGTGAATGCCCGCAAGTCTTTTTCGATTTTTATAAATTTGGTGGTGGATACATTCCCCGCTTCATATTATCTTGGTGATGGACCGTTATAGCCTTGACCCGTAATAAGTGAGGATAGAAATGCCGTCAACCAATACCGCCGTCAAAGATCTTTACTGTTCCAAATGCAACGCCAGACATAATATGGATGAGATTCACACCCTGTGCCCGTGCGGCGGACCGCTTATGGTTGATTATGACTACCGAATGGCCGCCGAGCTGATCAATCCTGACAGCCTGCGGGCCCGCCCGTCGGTCATGTGGCGATATCTGGAAATTCTCCCGGTCAAAGATATGTCGAATATCGTGACGCTTGGTGAAGGCGGCACGCCGCTTCTGGAATCGGTCAAAATCGGCGATGAACTCGGGCTGAAAAATTTGTTCTTCAAAGACGAAACGGTTAACCCGACCGGCTCATTCAAGGCGCGCGGGCTGGGGATGGCGGTTTCCCGCGCCAAAGAACTGGGCATCAAAAAGCTGATTATCCCCACCGCCGGTAATGCCGGATCGGCGGTGGCGGCGTATGCCGCCCGGGCCGGGATACAATGCATGATTATTATGCCGAAAGATGTCCCGGCGCCGTTCCTGGTCGATGGAGTCTATCACGGGGCGCAAATAGAACTGGTTGACGGCAGCATCAAAGACTGCGGCATCAAAGCGGCCGAAAAAGTCAAGAAAGAGGGCTGGTTTGCCCTGGCTACACTCAAAGAACCATACCGCATCGAGGGCAAGAAAACGATGGGTTATGAACTGGCCGAGCAGTTCGACTATGATCTTCCGGATGTCATCATCTATCCGACCGGCGGCGGGACCGGGCTGATCGGGATGTGGAAAGCCTTCGACGAAATGCAAAAAATGGGCTGGATCGGCCCGAAACGGCCCAGAATGGTTGCAGTGCAAGCCGATGGGTGCGCACCGATTCCGCGCGCCTTCGAGGCCGGCAAAGAAGCGGCGGATGAATGGCACAACCCGCATACGCTGGCGGCCGGACTGCGCGTTCCGGGAGCGGTCGGCGATTTCCTGATGCTCAGGGCAATCCGCGAAAGCGGCGGGACGGCGGTAGCGGTCTCGGATGATGAAATCATGGCCGACACCCGCGCGCTGGCTTCGCACGAAGGAATCTTCTCTTCACCCGAAGGAGGCGCCTCGCTGGCGGCCCTGAAAAAACTTCTTAGATCCGGTTTTATAAAAGCTTCCGACAAAATTGTCATCTTCATCACCGGCAGCGGCTATAAGTATCTCGATGTTTTACAGGAGCATATGAATTGATCTGCAGATTCAATTAAAATATATAATAAGTGATTGCTAATTACCGGCATTATCATTAAGATGATGCGCAGATAAGAAATTAATATGAATTAAATATGACGACTCACAAAGACACACCCCAATTGCCCAAACTGGATTGGAAAACCGCCACCTGTGATGTCTGCGGCCGCTCCTTTGAATATATCGGCAAGAAGAGACCGCATATTTGCAAGGATGGCGAGTGTATCTATAAGTACCAGCACCAGATCGATCCACACAAATGGGCCTCTTATCAGCCGACTCTGTTCGATTAACAATTTTTATCGCTTGCTCGATCACCCTTATCTGATGACCTTCTTTTTCAAAATAATTCGATTGGCGAGGTTCTGAAATTTGGAGTGGTACATTTATCCCCTGGTTATCGCGGCCGGATTTGCCTGCGGTTTTATTAATACGCTGGCCGGCAGCGGCTCTTTGATCTCTTTGCCGCTGCTGATATTCCTGGGCCTTCCGGCCAATATTGCCAACGGTACCAACCGGGTAGCCATCCTGCTGCAAACCGTCGTCGCCGTGAGCGCTTTTCGTAAAGAGAAGAAACTTGACCTCTCCAAAGGACTTACCCTGGCCGCGCCGGCCGTGATCGGGGCGGTTGTCGGGGCGCAGATCGCCGTCAATCTCGATGAACAAATGATGCGTCACGCCATCGGAATCCTGATGGTGGTCATGTTTGTCGTGATCCTGATCAGGCCGAAACGCTGGCTGGTCGGCCATCCTGATCTGATGACCCAAAGGCCGGGAATAATACAGCTTGCGATATTCTTCGGCATCGGCGTCTATGGCGGTTTTATTCAGGCCGGGGTCGGTATTTTTCTGCTGGCCGGGCTGGTGCTGGGGGCCGGTTATGAACTGGTGCGGGCCAACGGTATAAAAAATTTGATCATCATGCTGTTCACCATCTTCGCCCTCGCTGTCTTTGTTTACAACGGCCAGGTTCGTCTTGAGATCGGTTTGATCCTTGCGGTCGGCAACATGCTGGGCGCCTGGGTCGCGACCAAAATGGCGGTGGAACGAGGGGCGTCATTTGTACGATATATTCTTATCGCGGTCGTAATTGTTTCGGCCCTCGCCCTGCTGGGCGTGGTCGATGTGGTAAAAAAGCTGTTGGGATTTTAATTCAACTGCGAACGGCTGATTAAACGATCCAGGCGCAGCCTGGCATCATCCAATTCGGTCCAGGTCGAATCGGCATCTTTCCATATCTCGAGAAATTTGTTGTAATAAGCGGCGGCCTTCTCATAATTGCCGGTTTCCTCATAGGCGATCCCCAGATAATAGAATGCCTTCGAATCCTGAATACCATAGAACATCCGCCAGATGGAAACTTCGTAAGAAAGCTTTTCAAAAATCGGGATGGCCGCCTCATATTGCCCGGTTTTGATAAAGGAAAGGGCCAGCATATATCCTGTCAGGTATGAGAAGGTATCCCGTACTTTCTGGGATTGCTCGAATTCCGTGATGGCTTTTTCATAATTGCTGCGCTCGAAGGCAATGGCGCCGCTGCAATAATGATAACGAGCCAATCTTAACTCGAAGCCTTCTATGTCCTTGGCGTAGTTTTCCAGCATTTTTTCGGCCTCGGCGAAACGCTTCCCTCTGGCCAGATACTGAGTCTCAAGGTGTCGATAGGCCGCAGTAACATCCGGATTATTCAATAAGGAGACCTCTCTGGCCTTGCGAATATTATCAATCGCCTCATCGGCGCGGCCCATTTCGTCATATATCGCCGCCTTGAGATAATACTTGTCGCCGAGAAGCATATAATCTTCCTCTTGCATATCCTCTTCCAGATATTCATCAAGTGTCTTGAGCGCTTTTTGAGCCATGCCCTGATAACTGTAAACGATGGCATGGTAGAAATTGCTCCTCGATTCGGCATTTGTTACGCCGCTCTCTGCAAACACATCGGCATAATGGTTCGCTTCGGCATAATTTCTATGGAACAGATTAAGATAAATAAGGGCCATTCCCGAAGCTGCAAAATCAGGCTTTATCTGAAGCGCCTTTTTTAATGACTCGATAGCTTCCTCCGTCCGGCCTATTCGTGCCAGAATATCTCCTCGAGTATCATAGGGGTTGGCTTCATCCGGCGCAACCGCAACATATTTGTCCGCATTTTCTATGGCTTTATCATAGTCGCCGAGGGCGTAATAACAGTAGGCAAGCATATTGAAGGTAAGTTTATTGAAAGGATCCAGACCGATTACCTTCTCGAAATATTCGACGGCCTTTTTATATTCCTGCATCGTATAGTAATTAGTTCCAATTAAGTACAGCGCATCCTTTTCATCCGGATAACGATCCAGTATTTTCTCGAGATAGTTTACGGCCATTTTATAATCGACATTATCCGATGCTTCTTTGGCCAGAATATAATACCGCTCTTTCTGATTTACTTTATCGAGATACTTCAGGGCCATATTCATATACTTCTCGCTCAATGCGGTCTTGGAAGCAACCGCATGTGACAGATAATAATATGCCATGGCAAAAGTGGAATCTTCTTCAATAGCCTTTTCCAGGTATCTTTTTGATTCTTCTGCATATAACTTTCGATAATATTCGACGCCCTGAAGATAATCCCGGTAGGCTTCCGCCGAATGTGTGGTAACATCGGCCACCATCGGGTCGAGCTCATCACCCGCTTCCCGTGGCAGGGTCAGATCATTTTTTATTTCGGCCGACAATTTGTCGACAATGGCGAAGATATTCTCGCCCGGTTCCCCGGCCGTCAGTTGTGACGCAATGACATCGCCGGTGGCCACATCCACCAATTGCCCGGCAATCGAATAATATGGTTCCGACTGGTGAATGCTGCCAAGCAGCATCCATTTGGCATCGGCGCGCCGTGCAATCTCCAGAGCTGTTTCCTTATCCAGACCGACGTGGCTCTCTTTGCCCATGGTCCTGGCAATGTCATAAAGCCTCTGGCTGGAAATCACATTGACATATTCCGATTCGGACAGGTCGGTAATCAAAAGGCTGGTGATGATATCCCCCAGGCGCTGCTCATCCTGAGGATCGGTCAGGTTTTCAAAATACATGATGGCCAGACGGCTTTGAGTGGCCACAGCCTCCTGGGTCGGATGGATATCCACCTGCCATGGCTTCATCAAAAGGACTATCAGGAAGCCAACTACGACCAGCGTGGGCACCAGCGACGGCCAAAGACGTTTATGGAAAAAGGATGATTTCTTTTCGGACAGGTCGGTCTCTTCTTCAGCCTCTTCGGTCTCTATCGTTTCTTCGATGGTCGTCCTGATTTCCGGGTCGTGCCGCACGATATGGCTCACCACGGCCAGTTTCTGAACTCTTTCGAAACAGAACCGGCAATCCATCATGTGCATTTCGAATTCTTCACGATCAACATCGGATAGCATGCCCAATTCGTAAGCGTGAAGCATTTCTTCGAAATGCTTGTCGCCGCAACCCGCCACTATTTTATATCTCCTTTTTCAAGACAATACTCAAGCATCGATCTGGCTCGAGACAAGACTGAATACAGATTATTGCGCGTCAACCCCGTTTTCTCACAAATTTCCTCGGTGTTGAACCCCTGGTAATGAAGGTTCAAGACCCGTGCGTACCTTAGATTTGTGCTGGCCACTTTACGCATACATTGCATCAGCTTTCGTTTCAACTCCAGTTTTGGATTGTCTCTGTCAGTGGCAGGTAGATTTTCGGCCTCGGATACCGAACTAATTCGACCATTGTGTCGTTTCTTGGTCTGGATATAGCCCAGAATCCGGTTATCGAGGACCTTATAGGCCCAAGCTGAGAAGCTGGTTGTGAAGTCAATTCCTCTGTACTCTTTACATATAGTCATTAGGGCGTCCTGCACAATTTCTTCCGAGTCCAGTTCGTCCCATATTCTTTGGCGCGCGAATAAACGAAATCTTGCAGTTAACGCCTTGAATAATTCTTCTTCGCCGGCTTGATTTCCGTCGCGAGCAATAGTGTACAAGTTGTTGATATTCAAATTATTTCCTACCGGCTGCAATAATAATATAGTCTTTTTGCCCAATTCACACAAATAATTATTCCTAAATAATCGCTTTTAAAGTCTGTTGTCAACAATGAACGACCGTTCAAAAGGGCCATTTTAAAGAAAACCTTGTTATTATTTACATGAGGATATTTTCCAATTGCCTGCCATCCCTCTACCACGCCAATCAAACCCGACTTAAGGTGGGAGATAAATATACCGCTGGGTTATGATACGTTCATTTATTCATGATGTTTCCTTATTTATCCTTAAACGCAAATTATGCTTTCTTTTATCCATTATTTTTCCTCGCTCCCCCCACTAACCACATGAACGGCATGAGACTAATCGACCATAAATTCTTAATCAAACCTGTCAAAAAAAATTGATCCTGCTTATTCCTGCAAGAAACGAATGATTTACCCACCAAATAAATCGAATGTCTATCATGTTGTAAGGATTTTCGATATTTAAGCCGATTTTTTGCAAAATATGGGTGACTGCCCGAGGAGGTCAATGTCGTGAACTCTCCAACGCTGCCTGTGGAGAGTACGATGTGGGATTTTGGTGACGGTGATTCCACTTCCAGTCAGTCACCCAAAAAAATTTGAGTCAGAAGCATTTGTCCGTGGCCGGTATTAAGTTCGGCCGGCAATGCCTTGAAAAGACTTTTTCTCCCCCGGCCCTGATTTGTCGCCGACGATGATGGGCCGGAGTCGTTTAATTCCGAATAATTATTATATTGAGGGAACTCCCTCTTTCTTTGACAGCCGGTTTTTTAGGATCGATGTGGTCGGCAGCCCGGATATAATCAAGGCCGTGAATATCAGCAGGCCGCCGAGGGCACGCCGGGTTACAAATACTTCGTCACCAAGGGTCCAGGCAAAAATGGCCGCAAAAACCGGCTCAAGAGCAAATATGAGGGAAACGCGCAGCGGCGATCTGATTTTCTGGGCGAGCAATTGAATAATAAAAGCGGTCAGTGATGGAAACAGGGCCAGAAAGATAATCACCCGTACCGAGACCGCCGTTTTTACCGTAAAAGGAAGATCGATGACCAGGGCCGCCAGCAGGGAAAGAAGCCCGACAATCAGGAACTGCTGGCAGGCCAGAATATATGGATTCATGCCGGCTTTCATATATTTATCGGAGTACAAAACATGCAGGGCATAGGTCATCGCCGCCGCCAGCGTCAGAATATCGCCGATATTGACATCAGCCATTCCGCCCGTCAGGACCCACAATCCCAGCAGCGAAACAGCCGACGCGATAATTTCCACCCTGGTCGGCTTCTTCTTGAAAATGGTCAGGAGAAAGAGCGGTATAAAGGCCACAAACAGGCCGGTAATAAAACCGGAATTGGAGGCGGTTGTGTATTTCAGTCCCAGAGTCTGCGGGATATAAAGAAACCAGAGAAGCAGCCCCAGAACCATCGCCCGGCCAATCCCCTCGAAAATGTCCTGCCGCTTGAACAGCAAATATATTAGAAGAATAGCTCCGGCCAGGGTAAAGCGGTAGCCTACCATCACAATCGGGTCGACATCGGCCAGCGCCCCCTTGACCATAAAAAATGTCGCCCCCCAGACGGCCGCGGCATAGAACAGGCCCAGGTCGGCCAGCATCAGTTTTTTCCTGGAAATATTCGGCAGCATACTTGTAAAGGGATAGATTATTTTTTTCTTTTGCTGGGTGGCGCCGTCAGATAATGTCTGGTCAGTTCGACTTTGAGATATTCGAAAGCCTTATCGACATCATCAAAAATGCGAAACAGCCTGAGGTCCTCTTTGGCGATAGTACCCCAGTACGCCATCTTTTCCAGATTAAGGACTTCCTTCCAATACCCGCTGCCGAACAGCACCACCGGCATTGTTTTTTTGGATTTTCCGGTCTGAATAATGGTCAGCAATTCGAAAAACTCATCAAGTGTGCCGAAACCGCCGGGAAAAACAACCAGGGCCTTGGCCAGATAGAAAAACCAGAATTTGCGGATAAAGAAATAATGAAACTCAAACGACAACTCTCTTGTCTGGTACTTATTGGGATTTTGCTCCATCGGAAGGCTGATATTCAGTCCTACCGAACGCCCCCCCGCTTTCTGAGCGCCGCGGTTGGCCGCCTCCATAATACCCGGGCCGCCGCCGGTGCAAATCGAAAAACTCCGGCCGTGTTGCTGTTCGACCTCCGTAAACCACCGGGTCAGTTTCTCCGATAATTCTGCCGCCTCTTCATAATATTCCGACATTATCAGCGCCTTTTTGGCTTCTTCGAGGTCGGCTTTCGACTTGGATGATATTTTACCCGATTTCCTGATTTTGGCTTCTATTTCAAACAAATTTTTGCGTGCCTCTTTTCCCGGTAATGTCCGCGCCGATCCGAAAAAAACCACCGTATTCCAGAGATTGTTTCTCCTGAAACGATCGGCCGGCTCGACCATCTCGGTCATCACCCGAATCGTCCGGGCCGCCGGGCTGTTTAGGAAATCGAGGTTTTTATATGCTTTGATCGGCCATTCTTCTTTCTGCTTTTTCTTCCCTTTTGCGGACATTTTGACCCTTTCTGTTATGCGCCGGTAAAAAACTAATTCCATATTAGAGCTTACGATTCCGATTTGCAATACAAAAGGAAAGCGTATAACATTAAAATATCTGACCTTATTAATCCCATTTGGTTTGCAATTACTCAGGGGGGCAGGTATATTAACTTTTTTGTGGGGCTGCTGATGTCAATTTATGAGCAGGATTGATAATGACGAAATTGAACCATCTTCCGCCGGACATCGATAAGATAGATCCGCCTGACCTTGCCGCTGAAGCCGGTGAAGACCAACTTGTAGTCGTGAATGACGGCAAAAACAACGGTCTGATGTCGATACTGCTCACGGCCGGAATTATTATTGCCGGTATTGTCATTGTCGCCATCTTTAAAGAAGACATTAATAACATCGGCCTTTATCTTATCAATCGATACGGACGTCAATATATCGATATTATTCTGTTTGTCCTGACCGCCATCAGCAGCAGCCCGATTTGCCTGCCCGTGTGGCAGTATGTTCTGATTGGGACGACTATGGGATATTCGGTTATCCGCCTGGCCCTGATTATGGCTTTCGGTTCCGCCCTCGGCTCGCTGGTGACGTATTATACGGGACGTTTTTTCGGCAATTCGAAATTTTTCAGAAAACGCTTCCCCAACGCCGAAAAAAATCGCTGGGTTCATGGCCGCTCCAGATTATATGTGACCCTGGCCCTCTTTCTCGGGACCGCCTCCCCGATTCCTTTCGATATCCTCTATTTTGCCTGCGGCGTAAAGAAATACCCCCCGCTGCTGCTTTACACGGCCAATACCCTCGGCCGGCTGATTCGATATATTTACCTCGGCTATGGATTTTATCTGATTAACAGTTGATATCGCCGGCAATCTCTATACATCTCAAGTCCGACAAAATAATCTGTCGAATCTGTTTCATTTAAGCACCTGATTAATAGAATCGTCTATTGTAGAAAGAGCGATATTCTTTGTTACGCTTATTGACGATGATCCGTGATTCAATATATATTCCGGCGGGCTTTATTTTAGTATGAATTTCGCTCCCGGAAGGAGGTGTCCTTGAAATCAATCGTTAAATTCCTGATAGTCTGCGCCGCATCGATTTTTTCGCTCCCGATTTGGGCCGCAACTCTTGAATTGCCGCCGGTTTTCAACCTGCGCGACGTTGACGGCGCCAATTATGTCTCCGGCATTCGCAGCCAGCAGGGCGGCACCTGCTGGACCCATGGCGCTATGGCATCCATGGAAAGCAATCTGCTCATGACCGGCACCTGGGCGGCCGCCGGAGAAAGCGATGAACCTAACCTGGCCGAATATCATCTCGATTGGTGGAACGGCTTTAATCAATATAACAACGATGATATCACGCCTCCCTCCGGGGCCGGGCTGGTCGTTCATCAGGGCGGCGATTACCTGGTCACCGCAGCCTATTTATCCCGCGGCGAGGGTGCCGTGCGCGATATCGACGGCCAGTCATTTGCCCAGCCTCCGGCGCGGCATGACGACAGTTATCATTATTACTATGTCCGCGATATCGAATGGTATCGGATGGGCGAGGACCTTGATCGAATCGATTTGATAAAAAACAAATTGATGACCGAAGGGGCGATCGGAACCGCCATGTGCTATCTGGATTCTTACACCTTTTGGAGCGGCACTAATTTCTATCAGCCGCCTTCCGACAACCATGATCCGACTCATGCCGTCGCCATCGTCGGCTGGGATGACAACCACGTGACACAAGCCCCGCTGCCCGGCGCCTGGATGGTTAAAAACAGCTGGGGCGATGCGTGGGGCGAAGACGGTTATTTCTGGATATCCTATTATGACAAACATTGCGGCCGGCATCCGGAAATGGGGGCGGTCTCGTTTCAGAATATCGAACGGATGCAATACGATAAGGTGTACTATCATGATTATCATGGCTGGCGGGAGACTTTCACCGGAATAACCGATGCCTTCAATGCGTTCACCGCGGAGTTCAACGAGAATCTGCAGGCGGTCAGTTTTTATACAGCCGCAGACAGTGTTACTTTTGAAGTCAGGATTTATGATACTTATGCAGCCGGGGCATTATCGGGCGAGTTGATCAGTCAAACCGGCTTTATTGAATACTCCGGGTTTCATACTATCAGTCTTGATAACCCCGTTTCCATGGAGTCGGGCAATGACTTTTACATTTATCTCGGCCTTGATACCGGCGGTCAGGCTTATGATCATACCTCGGATATCCCGATTCTTCTCGGCGCCGATTACCGCGTTATGGTCGAATCGAAATCAAGTCCCGGCGAAAGCCACTACCGGTATCCCGGGGGGGAATGGCTCGATCTTTATGATACCGATAACAGCGCCGATTTTTGCATCAAGGGTTTGACCGTCGTTCAGAGTATGAAAGTCGGCCCCTCGGAGGGATTAGAGTCGGAAGGGCCTTCGGGCGGCCCGTTCCTGCCGGGTTCCAAAGCATATCGTTTCTCACATAAGTACGACCAGCCGATTAAGTATGAGATTTCACTCGACTCCGAAATCGACTGGCTGTCTCTTTCCGGCGATATCTCGGGAGAACTGGCGCCGTATGACACCGCTATCGTAATGGTGGAAATTAACGATATGGCGGGACAGCTATGCGAGGGATTACATACCGCTGACCTGCATTTAAAAAATCTCGATAATTCTCTGGATAACACGACCCGCTCCGTGCAACTGATCGTCGGAACCCCGCGAACATTGTACATGGAGATGCTCAACACCGATCCGGGCTGGACCTGCGAGGGGGACTGGGCGTTCGGTCAACCGACCGGCGGCGGATGCGGCCCGTTCAACTTCGGGTGCGATCCGGTCGGCGGCTACACCGGCGATTATGTGTATGGGTATAATATCGACGGCACCTATACGGAGTTTCTTGATCCCACCTGCCTGACAACGACCGCACTCGACTGCTCGATGTATCTGAAAACCCAGCTCAGGTTCCGGCGCTGGCTGGCATCAGATGGTTTCGGTCTCGGTTCCGTCCAGGTCAGCGCTGACAAAACCGACTGGACCACTGTCCGGTCGGGGTACGACGGCTATGATGTGACCTCCTGGTCCGAAACCATTATCGATATTTCGGACATTGCCGACAAACAGCAGACCGTGTACCTGCGCTGGGTGATGGAAGTCGAATATGCCAACAACCTGTTCGGCGGATGGAACATCGATGATATCGAATTGATCGCCGTCTATGACTCGGCCGATACGCCGACCGATATCGGTGAAAATGAAAATGACATTCTGCCAAACAGATTTGTACTGGAACAAAACTATCCCAATCCTTTCAACCCGGCGACACGAATAGACTTTTCGCTGGCACGGGCGTCTGATGTGAAACTGGAGATTTTCAATATTCTAGGCCGGAAAATAATTGCACTGGTTGATGAAACCGTTCCGGCCGGCAGATATTCAGTACTGTGGGATGGTCGTGATGCCGCCGGCGGCCGGGTGGCCAGCGGAATCTATTTCTATCGCTTGCAGGCGGATGATTTTATCGATACCAGGAAAATGATACTGCTGAAATAGACCGAAATCAAAGCATCGTAAAAAAGGGCCGGTTGTTATTATCGGCCCCTTTTTTTGGACGAGTCTCTCTTAAGTGGCAGCTTCCCTATCCGATCAGCCTTTTGACCGTCTCGAGAAGTTTATCTTTATCGACCGGCTTTTCGAAATACCCGGCCGGCGGATCAACCTGTTTTCTGCGTTCGATGAAGCCTTTTAGCTCCGGCGAGACACCGCTTATAATGATGACCGGGATCTTATTCGTTTCCTCCGAATCGTGCAGCTTGCGGTACATCTTGATACCCGATTCTTTGTCCATGCTGATATCAAGCGTAATCAGGTCGGGCTTTTCCGCCAGTGTTTTTTCGAAACCGTCGAATCCGTCATGAGCAAAACTTGTTTTGTAACCGTTGTCTTCGAAGAATGATGTCAGCCATTCCACCATATCCGGTTCATCATCGACTATTAAAATATGCTTATTATTACTCATAGCCGTCCTCCCGCATTTATGTATGATTATTCTCTTTCTTAAGTTTGGTCGGCCGCTTTCGCGGCAATTCGACTATAAACCGCGAGCCCTCGCCCTCCTCCGACTCGACGATTATTTTGCCACCATGCGCCTGGGCGATCTTGTTGGATATGAACAGACCCAGACCGGTTCCGCCCGCCCCCTTCGAGGAGAAAAAGAGGCTGAAGGCCTTCTCTCTGGTCTCGCGATCCATGCCGCCGCCGTTATCGGAAATTTCGAAGACGACGCTGTTCGCGGTTCCGTGAAGCAATGCCTGAACCTTATGATCCGGTTTTTTGGTATCGATCCGACAGGCATCGATGGCATTCTCGACCAGGTTGGTCAAAAGCGCGCGCGCCGCCTGGGGATCGGCTTCGAATTCACCGATATCGCCGTCGATTTCGCAGGTGCAGCTTATTTTCAGTTTCTCGGCCTTATCCTTCAATATTCCGCAGACGTCCTGCACCAGGTCCGCCGCCGATATCTGCTGCCAGTCCGGCTCGCGATCCTTGGCATAGTACAGGATATCCATCACCATGGTTCGAATGCGGTCGACATTGCGCAGGGCAATTTCCCAGCCGCGGTCGATGCGATCCCGGTCGTCCTTCTTCAGGCCGGTGTTGACCAGGTAGATGCCGCCGTCGAGACCGTTCAGGAGCCCCTTGATGCCGTGGGAAATGGAGCCGATCAGCAGGCCGACCGAAGTCAGCTTATCCTGGAGCTTGCGTATCTGGGTGATATCGGTGCTCATCTCGACTACCTTTTCGATCTCGCCGTCACCGTTCCGGATCGGCGCCGTGCATACCAGGACATTCATCTGCTCATCGTTCTGCGACGTCACCACTTCCTCATGGGTGCGGATCTGCCCGTCGGCAAAGGTCTGACGGACCAGGCAGGGCTGACATTCACCGTCGCGGTGCTTATAGACCTCGTAGCATTTACTGCCGTACGAAGTGCCGAATGCCTCGCGGTGAAGACGGTTGGCATCGACAATGCGAAGATCCCTGTCCTGAATGGAAATAAAGCAGGGCACCTCTTCGAAAAGGATGCGGTACCTCTCATGGCTTTCCCGAAGCTGCTTGTGAAGCACTTTGATATCGGTGATGTCGGTGGACATCTCCATGACGGCGACAATATTGCCCGATTCGTCTCGTATGGGAGTGGTATTGACAATCACCCAGACCTCGCGGCCGTCGATCGTTGTTACCAGTTCGTCGCTGTGATAGGCGCGGCCGTCGCGGAAAGTTCTCTCCACCGGGCAGACCTCGCATTTTTCAGGCCGGTGTTTGTAAACCTGGTAGCAGTACCGCCCCTCATAGTCGCCGAAGCATTCTCTGAACATATTGTTGGCATCGATTATGCGAAAGTCCTTATCCTGGACCGTCAGGAAGCAGGGCATCGACTCAAAATATGTTTTGAAAAGATTCTCCATCGGACGAATCCCTCTTTCTTAACTTATGTTTGTTTCTTACTCTCCGCTTTCTCCTGGTGATGATGTATTTTCAATAATTGTTTGATATTAAAGAGCAATCCCTCTTCGGTTATCGGCTTGTCCATATATCCCTCGGGGGGAACCGGACGGTCATAGATGAGCTTTCTCAGCTCCGGCTTGCCGGTGATGATAAAGACCGGTATCCTCTGCAGTTCTGGATCCTTCTTCAGGAATTCGAAAACCTCTATTCCTGATTTACCCGGCATGGTAATATCCAGCGTCATCATATGCGGTTTTTCTTTCCGGGCCATAGTGATGGCGCTGTCGCCGTCATAGGCTCGAATGACCGTGGCGCCGTTATCCTCGAGAACAGTCGAAACGAAGGTCACGAAATCAGGTTCGTCATCGGCAACCAGAATACGATAGCCGGAAAGATCGGCGGCCGGCTCGGGAATCTCCTCGACCGGTACCATCACCTTCTTCTCGAGCACCAGCGCATTGGCAACCAGGTTGACCAACTGTGTCACCGGCATGCCCAGCTTGTAGTGCCGAATCAGGTCAGATAAACCGTCGACACAGTTATGGCAGGAAGTGACAACTATCTCGGCCCCGGTCGCCTTGAGCTGATCGGCCTTGATTTTGGCCGACTTGAGCCGGCGCGGAGTGTATTCCGACATCGACATCGCCCCGCCGCCGCCGGTACAGCAATAATTCTCGGAGCGGTTGGGATACATCTCGCGGAAATCGGAACAGACCAGGTTCAGCAATTCGCGCGGCTCCTCATACAAGCCGCAGCTCCGGGCGTTGTTGCAGGAATCGTGGAACGTGACCGGCGTCGTATTCTTCGATTTATCGACTTTGATCCGGCCCTCTTTGATATAACGGAGCATGGTGATCACCGAGCTTTCCATCGGGAAGCTGACATCGGTTTTGCCCCAATTCGGTCCTTCGCAGCGGGTCGAACGATACCCGTGACCGCATTCCGAAATAACCAGCTTTTTGCCGTTCAGTTCTTTGACTTTTTCATACAACCGCACCGCCACGGCACCACCCAAATCATCATCGCCGGAAAACAGGCCGAAATTGGTCATATCCCAGCATTCGCTGGGCATGGTCCAGTTCTCTCCGGCGGCATAGAAAATAAGCGCGGCATCGGAAATGGTGCGCGGATCATATTTGACCTCGCGGGGATTGATGGAATAGACCACGTCGGCATCCACCTTGTCGATCGGGATGGTCGCCGCCGGATCTTCCCATTCCCCCTGCAATTCCTCGGACAGCCATTCCAGGGTATCGACATAGTCTTCCCTGAGAACCCCCATCTGGTTCCCGATTTCCCACTGGTCCTTGCTGACCACGGCCACCCCCTCGGGCATGACCCCGACCGAGACCAGCAGTCCCCGGGCCATCCGGTTGAACGTGGCATAATCCACGCCCATCGGGCAGTTGATGGAACAGCGCCGGCAGTTGGTGCATTTCCCGAAAACGGTATCTTTCAAATCCTCCAGTTCCTGGTCGGTGTAAAGACTTTTTGCCTTGACCCACCAGGGCAGGACACGCCCGGTCCAGTCATAATGTTTCTTGAAAAACTTGCGAATCTGATCCGCCTTGTAGGCCGGAGCGTACGTCGGATCATCGGGATTAGCCAGAACATAGTGGCAGGCATTAGTGCACATTCCACAGTGCACACAGGCCACCAGCGAACCGACAATCTGCCGGTTCAGCTTTTTGCCCATTCTCTCGATTACTTTTTGCGCTTTGTATGATCTTGTATTTGTACTGCTCATTATTTTCTCCAAATTATCTGGTCCGCCGTTAAATGGCTATTCCCTGGGTTGCGGGACATGGCGTATCGGATATACCCCGCGATGTCCCATGGTCTTGCCAAAGTAGTATCTGGTAAAAGGATAGTACAGGTAATGCGATATCTTGCTGAACGGGACATAGACCAGGAAGAAGGCGGTCAGGATGAAATAGGTCAGCAAATGCCATTCACCCCAGGCGGTACTGTTGGGCACGGCCAGAAAAGCGAAGGCGAACCAGACCGTTAGAAGCAGCAGTGAAAAATAATCGTCCGGCGAACTGATAACACGCATATATTTGTCCGTTATACGGCGGGTCATCCGCATCACTCCCACCAGGAAGGCGCCGCCGATGATGACCATCAATATCACCACCGCTACCCGGGAGTTGAGAAGCTCCGGGGCGTAAGGAATGACAAATGAGAGCCCGATCGCCGCGGTTACACCCAGATGGAATATTATAAACTGGACATACATAAAAGGCTTGGTGCGGGTGCTCTCCATCGCCCAGGGCATGGCAATATTAACCCATGAATACAAAATGCCTTTGGCCGGCGTCGTACCCTCCACACCGGTCGGGGCCTGGCGGTCGCGGCCCGCTTTGAAATGAAGCAGCCAGATCAAACGCGTGGCGTAAACCAGCGCCATAAGGACCAGGGCCGCTTCCTGCAAAGTATGCTCGGAAAAGTGCAGTAATTCGCTCATCATTCCTCCTTTATGCCGGCGCCATATGTGACAGTTGGGCTTCATACGGCTTGAAATCCCGCGAGTCGAGCGGGCATATGACAACATCCTCGAGGCCGGTTTGGCCCGACAGGTAGTCGACAATCGTGCCGATCGTCACCCGGGCCGAGACATCAAGCGGAATCCCGTAAAAACCGGTGCCCATGGTCGGGAAAGCAATTGCCTTTATCCCTTTTTCATCCGCCTTTTCAAGCGCATTGAGGATGGTCACCCGGAGCTTATCTTCGAGATTCTCCTCCTGGAATTTCGGCCCGGCGGCATGGATGATGTAATTGGCCTTCATCTCGCCGGCCGAACTTATCACCGCTTCGGTCGTTTTAATCGAGCCGAATTCCTCCAGCTCTTTCTGGATGGTCGGGCCGCCCCGAACCGAAATGGCATTGCCGAATCCGGCGCCAAGAGCCAGATCCTCACGGGCATAGTAAACGAAAGATTCGATTTCGAGGTCCGTAATATCACACTTGATTAACCTGAGCGTACGACCTCCGACAGTTATCTTGTCCGGCATAACACAGCTCTCCCCAAGAGTTTGCCTTAGTTCAAATGTCAGTTATCAAAGGGGTCCGCAGCTTCGGTCCCCTTCCGCCAGCCCCTAAATCAAGCCGTCCCCTCAATGCAATTTTTCAACTGCTCAATCGAAAACGGCTTTTTGATCCATCCAAACACCTCTTTATCACAATAATCACTCAGCTTCTTGGTCTTCGATGACAGAATCAGCCGTACCACCGGGATCCGCGGATCATTGAACAGGCTTTTGCACACGATCTCGGTGCGCCTTTTCCCGAAAGTGCAATCGACGACGATAAAGTCAGGTCGGAATTTTTCGATCATCATGGCGCATTCGTATTCGCTTTGGACAAAACGAATATGCAGTCCGTTGATATCGATATCATCGTAGTCGGTGATTATTCGGTTGCTCTCCGCCAATACCAGGACATTCAATCCCTGCTCGCTGACCATCTTATAATAGTCACATTCGGTGCAGGTCGATTTGCAGTACAGGCGAAGGCAGCCGAGACCATCGGGCAGATTGCGAAGTTCATAACAGCGGCGGGAACGCGACCGGTACGTAATACACTCATGACACTCCCCTTTTATCTCGCCCCCCTTGGACAAGTACTCCCAGCAGTACTGGAAGGTCGATTCGCGCCGCGTGATTTCTTCGGTCTCGAGAAGACCGGACTTGTCCCCCGACAGCGCATCAAGCGCGCTCATCGGAATCCGGCAGTGCCCCCCCAGTGTCCGGAAAGATTCTATTTTACCCGCCTTGACCCATTTTAAAACAGTATCCGGTGATACCGACAAAAGCCGGGCGGCTTCCGTCGTAGTCAGATAATCCTTATTTTTCGACAAGTCAACCATTTCTGACATTTCTGAGAATTCTGAGTTTTCTTAAAGATATCGGTTTTCATTAACCTGTCAATACCCCCAAAGCAGTTTTTTTGAAAGATTTTTCTAAGCCAATGAATAACAACGAAATAAATTTTAGAAAGACAACCGGAATGACCAAAAAAAAGGCCGAATTTTGACTCGGCCTTAAGAATCTCACAATTTCAAAGGGTCTATATTTGAAGGTCGATGGCTGTCGGGCAATGATCCGAACCGGCAATTTCCGGGAAAATGTGGGCTCTTTTAATCCGCTTTTTAAGCGACTCGCTGACAAAAAAATAATCAATTCTCCAGCCGACATTCCTCTCCCTGGCCCGGCTTTTCACATCCCACCAGGTATATTGCCCCGGCTGATCATTGAACATCCTTAAAGTGTCAATATAGCGGTGCTTGATCAGCTTATCCAGCCAGGCCCTTTCTTCCGGCAGAAAGCCGGAAGTTTTCTCGTTTTCTTTGGGGTGGGCCAGGTCGATTTCCTTGTGAGCCGTGTTGACATCACCGCAGACAATAATATCCTTGCCCGCTTTTTTCATGGTCTCGGCATGATCCAGGAAAGCATCATAGAACTCCAGCTTGTATTTCAGCCGCTCCTTTGAAGCCTTCCCATTCGGGAAATAAATGTTGTAAAGAAGAAACTTGCCGTAATCACAGATTAATATGCGGCCCTCGGTATCGAATCGGGCAATCCCGAATCCATGTTGAACATTACGCGGTTTAAGCTGGGAAAAGACAGCCACCCCGCTGTAACCTTTTTTTTCTGCGGCTGATGAATAGTTATGATAACCGTCTGATTCGGTTAATTCCGAAGGGAATTGCTCGGCGGTTGCTTTGGTTTCCTGAAGACAGAGTATATGCGGCCGGGCCTCGAAAAACCAGTCGAAACCGTTTTTACGCTGAACCGCCCTGATCCCGTTGACATTCCAGGAAACCAGTCTGATTACTTTCATGCTCGTCGCTCTGTCTCGATTACGGTTTCTATGGCCGGTTGATTTTTTTGGCCAGTTTTTCCAGCATGTCGCTTGTCATGGTCTCGAGGTTATAGGTTGGGTTCCAGCCCCATTCTTCGCGGGCGGCCGAGTCATCGAGGTAATTCGGCCATGAATCGGCAATAGCCTGCCTGACCGGATCAATTTTGTACTCGATTTCGAAATCCGGAATATGTTTTCTGATTTCATCCGCGATCTGCTCCGGTGTGAAATTCATGGCCGTAACATTGAAAGCGTTGCGGTGAATCAATTTATTCGGATCGGCCTCCATCAGGTCGATCATCCCCCTGATGGCGTCGGGCATATACATCATATCCAGACGGGTGTCGGCTCCGAGATAACAGGTGTACTTCCCGTGCCTCAGGGCCTCATAATATATTTCGACCGCATAATCGGTGGTGCCGCCGCCCGGCTCGGTTTCATATGATATCAACCCGGGAAAACGAAGGCCGCGCGTATCCAGCCCGAACCGCTTATGATAATAGTCGCACAGAAGCTCCCCCGCCACTTTGGTGACGCCGTACATCGTGTCCGGCCGCTGTATCGTATCCTGAGGTGTGCCGTTCTGAGGCGTACCCTTGCCAAAGGCGCCGATCGAACTGGGGACGAACAGGGCGCAGCGATACTGTCGCGCCGCTTCCAGAATATTATATAAGCCGTTTATATTTACCTGCCAGGCATGATTCGGCTTGGCTTCGCCGACGGCCGAAAGCAGAGCCGCCAGATGATAAATGGTGTCGAAATTATAAATCTGCATGGCCCGGGTAATATGATTCGGATCGAGACAGTCGAGAAACTCGAACGGGCCGTCATTGTGCGAATCGAAACCGGCCGGCGTTCTGATATCGCTGGCGACGACATTCTCTTTTCCATACCGTTTTTTGAGGGCGGTCGTCAACTCCGAACCAATCTGCCCGACCGCTCCCGTTATTAAAATTTTCTTCATTTTTTGCTCACCTCTAAATCTGCAAAATTTCCGAAACCATATATACATCAGATTCTCGCAGGAAGCAACTGCCGGAATGAGAATTACGGCCGGCTCCATCATTTTTTAATTTTTGAGGGGACAAGAATCGGTAAAATCAGTATCTTGATAACCGATGGTAACGGGGCCGGGGATTTTTTATCTTGAAAATGGCTGGGAATTGCAATGAACTGTTTTTTTGTTTCCGATCTGCATGGCTCAGAGACTCGGTATAAAATCCTTTTCGATAGAATCCTCGAAGAACGCCCGGCCGCCTTATTCCTCGGCGGCGATATTATGCCCTCCGCGGTGGCCTCGATCACCTCGCTTGACCCCGGACACCGGGATTTCATCAATGGCTTTCTTGTCCCCGGTTTTATGAAACTGCATGAGCGGCTGGCCGGCGGCTATCCGCGTATTTTCCTGATTCTCGGGAATGATGACGGCCGTTTTGTCGAAGCGGCGGTATATGATGCGGCCGGTCGCGGCGTCTGGGAATATATCCATGACCGCGAAATCAAGTTCGACAAATATCATGTCTATGGTTACGCCTATGTGCCCCCATCCCCATTTCAACTGAAGGATTGGGAAAGGTATGATGTTTCGCGTTATGTCGATCCGGGCTGTATTTCGCCCGAAGAAGGCTGGCTCAGCATCCCGGTTTCCGCTTACGAGCGAAAACATGCCACCATTGCCAAAGATCTGGAAAGACTGACCGCCGATGCCGGGATGGAAAATGCCATATTTCTATTCCACTCACCTCCGTATAAGAGCCAGCTCGACCGCGCCGCGCTGGATGGGAAAATGATCGATCATGTCCCGATTGAAATCCATGTCGGAAGCATGGCTGTCAAAAATTTTATAGCCGAAAGGCAGCCTTTGCTGACGCTTCACGGCCATGTACATGAATCGGCCCGGTTGACCGGCGCCTGGATGGAAATAATCGGCCGGACGGTGGCCCTGTCGGCGGCCCATGACGGCGATGAGTTGGCCCTGGTTCGCTTTGATCCGGAAGATCCCGGCCGGGCCGTCAGGGAGCTGATCAAATCATGAGGGCAGGTCTTTTTTCAGTTTGAGCGGACGGGCGGCATCGGTCACGGCCCCTATCTTGGCCGCAAAACTGGTTCGCCTCATAATATCTTCGTCGGTAATAATGTGCGCATCAAGGATGTTTTTCGTGCGATAACCCGTCCTGAGATAATTGACCTCCGATAGACAATTGCCGCAGCCTTCGAAATAATGCTGAAGTGCTTTCATCTGCGAAGGCGTCCCCCGGAAATGCACCAGAATATCGATGTCGCTGGCCGGTCCGGCCGTGGCATTCTTGGTGCTCCCGATCAGATATAAACCGACGACACCGTATTTATCCATATCGAAATTGGCCGCCAAACACTCAATCATCTTGGTCCGCCACCGCCAGAAATCGTCCTTGTGATGATCCTTGCCCTCGATCCTGATCACCGGCGATTCGTATTGCGACAATGGCTCCGCCAGGATGCCCATGGCTTCCTCGAGGTCCGAGTTCATCAAGACCTGCAACACCTTGCCTGAGGTGCTCTGGGGGACATCGATCAATCTGATGGTTTCTGCCAGACGGGCATAGTCCGGCAGAACTTCGGACAGAATATTCTTGGAGTTCTTCAAAAAGACCTCGTTGAAGACAATGCCCTCGTCATCCGGGTAGAGCGGCAGGTACCTGATCCCGGACTCGACCAGGTCCTGGAAAAAGTGGGTGCCGAATGAAAGATCGGGAACATAGTTCCCCTTCTTTCGCGCAATTTCTATCAGCATCGCCGAGTTATTGATCTCCGAATAAGTTACATTGACGCCCAGTTTGATATCGCCGCGGCTTCCCCAGCGCCCCGGACCCATCAGGAGAAATTGACGTTTGGGCAGAAGCTTATTCAATTTGCCGACCGCTTGCCCCACCGCCAGCATGTCGTCACGCTCGTTCAGGAGGCCGTAGTTTTCCGGGTCCACATAGACAATATGGGTTATGTCGGGAACGCGCCCGTTGGAGATATACTTCTCGGCGGTGAAAATAATCTGTTTTTGAGGAACATCTTTCGGAATCGGCGCCGGCCGGCTTTCTTCCGAGTAACTTTGCGGGCGGCACTGCAAAATGTAAAAATACTGTCCGTCCGAGGCGAATTCGATATCGACCGGTGTGTTGAGCGTCTCCTCGAGCGTCTTGAGAATCAGTTCCATCTTTTTCACGAATTGTGTTCCACTGATAAGTCCCTCGAAATTGGCAACCAGTTGCTCTTTGTCAAAATCGACACTCATCGCAATCGGCTTGCTGATGTGACCGTCTTTGTAAATCGAGACAATATTGTTGATTCCCGGCAGCTCGAAACCGAATTCCTTCAGGAAATCACTTATTTCGATAGACTTGAAACTGTTCGACTCCACGTCGATGACGTCCATTTTCTTTGGCGAATAACGGACCACTTCTTCGGGATCAATGTTGACTCTCAGCCCCGGTTGCCCGGGCGCCAGCAGGACCGGGTAATCATCGCTAAGTCGATCGACGGCACGTGTGCCCAGACCCGGCACCAGCCGCACCAGTCCATCCTCGCGTTTGATGCGCGGCGACCAGCGGAATTCGTTGCGGCTGAAAGCCACCCCCGCATAGGCCGGCATAAAGTATTTGCCCACCCTCGAGCCGACCACTTCCTGGATCATGATGCCCATCTCCTCGCCGAAATCGATCAGGCCGCGCTCGGCCCGGTATTCGATGGGATCGGGGCTGAAGGTCGAGGCATACACTTCGGCGATACCGTCGAGCAGTGCCTCCAGCCGCTGTTGTTTGCTCCCCTGGTTGGCCAAAAACAGGCTTTTGTACTTACCGGAAAAGGCCGCGCCCATGCGGTCCTCGAGAAGACTGGAACTGCGGACAATCAACGGATGCTCGCCGAAATCATCGAGCGCCACCGACAATCCCTGGATAATATCAGCAGGGAACCTGGCCCGCTTGAAGGTCTGAACGACCGCCGGATATTCCAGGCGCACCTGGTTGATTTCCTTGTATTTCTGCTCGACGACTTCCTCGAAATCGTTGTACGTCATAAAATGCAGGAGAACGTCGGAACTTATGTACCATGTTTTGGGCGTCCTGACATCACGCAGCAGGCTGTTATCCTTCGCCTTTTTCTTGAGAATCTGGGCCGCCAGGTACATTCCGGCGCTCTTGCCCCCGAGTTTGCCGTGACTCTCGGTACTGAAAATGACTTTTTGCAGGAGATGGTAAAAATCCCGGATGCCTATGAAATTTTTGGCGACATTGATATACTGGAGTTGATCCGACAAAAACCTCCGAATCAGCGAAACCTGAATACCGCGCTTGTTGGGCGATGATGCCTCCGGGTCATCGGCCACAAGATCATAGTACTTCCGGATGGCATCAGCGACAGCGGAAAGCGACAGGTTGCGGTTGACAACCTGAACCAGAAAACTCAGCCGGTCTTCCTGTATCCATTTCTGGAGCAGGCGGACGATTTCGTGATCGCTGAGATATTTTGTGGCAACCGCGAAAGCGGCCGATGAGAAATCGACCGGGAAGTCATGCACGTTTCGACGACGCGGCTGGTTCCAGGTTTCCGGATCGCCGTCATCATAGGTAACATCCTCGGGGCTGAACGTCTGGATCAGTTTCTCCGCTTCCTGTATTCCGCTCCAGCAGAGGAAGTTCAATATTTTCCTGGAAACGCTCAGGTACAGGTTACTATCGGTCTGGCGAAGCAGTTCGAGAATAACCGGCCATTCACCGCGGCCCGGAGTATGCATCGTCCGATCGGTGCTCTGAAGTTTTTCGATAACCTGCTTTAGCCGCTGGTGCATGACAAAATGCCCGAGTCTCTCGGCAATGGAATGGAGAAGTTTTATTTCCTCCTTCAGGAACGGCCCGTTATCGTGCCGGGGTATCTCCTCGGTGTAGTACACCGTTATGGCCCCCACGACCATTTCCTGTGCGATAATATCGACGCTGAAGCACCAGCTTGTTTCTTCGAAATCCGATGATTTAAAAATTACATTATCTATGGTGACTTTGGCTTCGCACTGCTCGGGATACTGAAAACCGGAAGGAATCACGTAAGCGATCTGTATCATTATCTCATCAAGAGTATCGTCCTTCAGATTGCTCAGTATTTCCTCGATCTGATAGATGCAATTCAGCTCCTTGGATCTTTCCTGAAGATCCTGCGCCAGCCGGTCCATAAAATTCTTGTTTTCACTCATATCAGGATCACTCCCCTGCCTTTGCGGCCATCGACCTTTATCCGCAGCGGTTTTGCCAATGTTACATGCCGAACATATTCGGCTTCCTGGACGGTTTTCTGTCGATTCAGCCAGTCCCAGTTGATACGGTATGGGCCGGCATGGTTTATTGCAAAATAAAAAATCTGGAAAGATGTCAGGTTGTGAAAGAAATGCGCCCCCTGACTCAATTCGACATTCATCTCCGGTGTCGTCGCTTCCACGATAACCGCCGCTCCCGAAACCTGGCTCCACTCCACCGGTATTCCCAGCCACGGATCGGAACTGCCCCAGCGCCCGAAACCGATTAACAGATACGGTCGCTTTTTTTCGGTCAGCCCGTGATTCATCTCATCCAGCTCGCCCGCCACCTGCCGGGTTCTGGCCGCATTAAACTTCTCCGGCATAACATAGACGACGTCGCTTATGCTGTTTACCTGACCGTTGCCGAGCGCATGATCCGTCGCCGCCAGAACATTAGCACCATTCATCTCCCCATCGACGATATCTATCCGGGCGTCCGAGACAACCATCGGCCGCACCTGCAAAAACCCGAATCGCACCGCCGCCTCAGGTCTCTCCTGAAAAGTCATCGCGAATTCGATCTCGACCGCACTGCCGACCGCCTCCTCGCACAGCTTCATCAATTTTACAATCAGACCATTCAGCTTGACCGTCTCCGCCTGCAATACCGGTGCGAATGTCACCACCCGCGGCCCGGCGCTTCCCAATCCCATGACCAGCCGGTCGTCGGCCAAACGATAGGTGGAAGCGGCGTGGCGAAGGGTCCCGTCGTACTCCGCTTCGGCCAGGTTCCCCTGTATCAGATATTCAGTTTCCCTGACCGGATCATGCTCCGGCGGCTTGCCCATGTTGACCGCCCAAAACAAGCTTTGTGTTTTCTTGATCAATTCCCCGGCCGATGACACCGGCAGATTGGCCCGCGGATGCGCCGGGGAATAGCTCCAGCACAGGCCGCCGTCAACAATGGTCTTCCCCAGCCCGAGCGCCAGATCGACCACCCCTTCCTCCGGCGCCGAGCGCCCCATCGGATAGAAATTGTACGACCGCGCCACCCCCGAAAGGTTGGGATAAAAACGCTCGTAGTGCCTGAGACCGACCACCTCCTGCACAATCACCGCCATTTTTTCTTCCTCGGTCGGATGGCCGGTGAACCGATGATAATCCCGCGCCGATTTGAAAAATGTCGAAGCGTAAACGAACTTGATCGCCTCGATAAATCTTTTGAACCGGGTGTCGGCGTCGGGCTGATTGTTGGGTATCATCTTGGTGGCATAGACCCCGGCGAACGGCTCGTAGAGATCATCCTCGAGCAGACTCGATGAGCGGATGGCCAGCGGCGCATGCACCGATGCGATCAACGCCCTTAAATCGCCGATTATGTCGGCCGGAAGCTCACCCCTGTTGAAAGCATGGGCGATATATTCGTCGGGCTGCCCCGAAAACGCGACTTCATGAAGCTTATTATGTTCCATGAAGCGGTCGAACAAAGCTGTGGTCAGGACAACCATCCTCGGAATGCCCAACATGATCCCCTCAAAACCATCTTGTCCAAATTGGTTGTGCAGGGCATCCTTGATGAAAGCCAGTCCCGAAGCTTTACCGCCGATCGCGCCGCTCCCGATGCGACTGATGGCACTGTCCGATTCGAAAAACCTTCGGTCGAATGCGGGCAGACTATCGGGCGAAATTTGAAGGCGCTTGTGCGTCATAACTGCTGCCGATTTTCTTTATTAAAATATCCCAACCGGTTGAAACCCTTGTTTATCTAATTATTCGGCATTAATCCTCGGAAGTCAATACAAGAAACCGCCGCGGCCCCAAACAGCCGCGGCGGATTTATATAAAAAACGGGTTTTCCTGGTTCTTAAACCCAGCCGCGGTCATGGCAGGCCTGGGCGACACGCGCGACCGAAATCACATAGGCCGCGTCACGCATATACAATTTCCGTTTCCGGGCAATATCGCTGACCGCCAGGAAGGCCGAGGTCATCTTGATATCGAGTTTGCCGAGAACCTCATCCTTTTCCCAGAAGTAGTTCATATTGCTCTGAACCTGCTCGAAATAACTGCAGGTAACCCCGCCGGCATTGGCCAGAAAATCGGGAATCAGGAATATTTTGCGCTCTTCGATAATCTTATCCGCTTCCGGAGTGGTCGGGCCGTTGGCGCCTTCGGCGATAACCTTTACTCGCTTGCTCATTTTCGGAGCCGTTTCGGCCGTGATTTGATTTTCGAGAGCCGCAGGTATCAGGATATCCACATCCTGCTCGATCCAGGCATCGCCCGGAAGAACTTCATATCCCAGATCTTTGGCTTTGGCCTTGTCGATACCGCCGAATCGATCGGTTATCTTCAACAGCGCGTCAATATCGATCCCGTCTTTCTTCTTGAAGGAATACGAGGTCTGATCATTTTGATCCCAGCAGGAAACACAGATCACATTCCCGCCCAACTGGGTGTACAGCCTGATAGCATACTGGGAGACATTGCCGAATCCCTGCACCGATGCAATCGTGTCTTCCGGCCTGATATTCAACTGCTTGAGCGCCTCGCGCATCGTGTAAACCACGCCGAAACCGGTCGCTTCGGTTCGTCCGAGCGAACCCCCCATGCCGACCGGTTTGCCGGTGATGAAACCGGGGAATTTATTGCCGTGAATATGTTCGAATTCATCAAGCATCCAGAGCATGTGCTGTGATGAGGTCATCACATCAGGCGCCGGAACGTCGGCCAGCGGGCCGACCACCTTGGCCAGCTGCCTGACCCATCCGCGGCAAATCTGTTCCTGCTCGTTCGCGCTCAGGTTGTGCGGATCGCAGATAACACCGCCCTTGCCGCCGCCCAGAGGAATGTCGACCACGGAACATTTCCACGTCATCCACATCGACAACGCCCGCACCGTATCGATTGTCTCCTGCGGGTGGAACCTGATGCCGCCCTTGCACGGGCCGCGCGAATCATTGTGCTGCACCCGGAAACCTCTGAACACTTTGTATATGCCGTCATCCATACGAATGGGAATACTGAATGAATATTCACGCATCGGTTCTCTCAGCAGATCGCGCGTCGGGACATCCAGTTGAAGAATATCGGCGACCTTATCGAACTGAGCCTGAGCCATCTGAAATGCATTGAAGCCTTTTAAAGTCACTTAAAAACCCTCCGAAGCTTATAGCTTCGATTGATAGTATTGATCTAGCTGTTCGCAATTTGAAGCGGCGGTGCCATCCGGCGGTAAATCGTTTCTGTCTGCGTCCTCATCGGCAATTCGGACATTCTTTATCATTTTTCCTTCAACCTGCCACTTCGTTACTTTTTTCACAAGCAGGATATGCTAAAGGTCAATTATTGTCAAGCCCATTTTATAAAAAAAAGAACTATTTGGTTTACAATTAACCCTTTTCGCCCCAAAGTGTTAAAAAATAGGAGAAAATTGTTTAATAATAATCTTTATGATTTATATGTATTTTCCCGCTCGTCCGCCAGTATACCCCATTCCCGCCGACCTGATTTTCCCTTGCGGGCGACTGGGTGGCCGCGCCAAACTTGTTTGGGGCGGATCCTTGCTTATGTTGCGGCGGGTCTTGTCCCCGATTCTGATCGGGGATGTGACCTGCCGCCAAAACCAACTTTCCCCTTGCCATTTCCTTTTGTGGTGTCGGGTCTCTGCACCCGACACTTCCCTAATTTTCCCCTTGCCATATTCTCAAAATGGTTTATCTTGCCTAAGTGGATGACCACATCTTTGAATGACAGCCAGAATGGTCAGGAGCCCTGTCGAAGATCCCGAGCGATGTTCCTGAGTATTGCGAAGGAAGCGAGGGAGGTTTCGACATCTCCCTGACACCGCTGTCCGACATCTCGGCAAAAGTCCACAAATGATAAATAATGTTTTGATGGTAGGTCGGTGTTCCGAGCGCATGAGCCCCGGCGAATAAGCGAGAAACCCGACATTTGTCGAAAAAAAATATTATCGTTTTTCTCATTCGACTGAGGACTCATTCGGAATTTGAACTACTTAGGCTGGTTTGATATTTAGGGCTGTCATTAAATGGGAAAAGGTATTAAAATTCGCTTGTCTTACTGGCGAAAAGCGGCTATGTTTAAGTAATTATATTTGTAGCTTGAGAAGGGTAATCCTTCCTCTACAGAATTCTTGGTCTCTTCTGCATAAATTTCGAGAGGTGGGATTCCCGATACAATGACAATTACCCGTATTGATATGAATTACGAAAGATGTGACAGGTTCACAATGAAATCTCTAAAGACAATGTCAATTATGATATTTCTATTATTAATTATTTTTGGATGGATTGTCTCTTATACCCAAGACCTTGAAATTTATGAAACGAACAAATATGGAATAAAGGACGTTACGCCCAGCATTATTATCGATGAAAATAGCGCTACGGGTGATTACAACGTCTATTCCGTAAGCAAGTATGGTCTTAGGAATATCACCCCAGATGCCATAATTGAGAATAATGAGTACTTAGGTTCTTGGAAAATCTACCGCGTGAGCGACTATGGTATCAAAGATTTTATTTCATCCCTAGAAGCAGAGAAAAGTGATTTAGACGGCATTGTACGCATATATGATGTAAACGAATTGGGGTTCAAAAACATCGCCCCGTCGGCCATAATCGAAAGATCTACGTACTCGGATGAGATTAACATTTATAATGTAAATCAGTATGGTATCAAGAATATTTCGCCATCTGAAATTATTCGTAAGCAGGGCAACCAATACAATGTATACACGGTAAATGAATATGGCATACAAGAAATTACGCCTGATCGGATTATAGAGGTCAAAGAGCAACCCACGGTCTTTGGTATCGTGCTTTTGCCATCTATTAAGCAGATAAAGTTCGACCCTGGACACTCAAAATTGAAGGTAATTCAACGCACAAAAGAGTTGCCTGATAGTCTCAGTGAAAAAGAAGGTTGGAGATCAAGCAAGAAGAAGGTGGAACTTGAGAAGGAGTAACTGGTGGACAAGATCGATCATGAAGAAGATATCTTCTGTCCTCAATGTGATGTGACACTGAGAATACCTCGAACAAAGCAAATGATTAAGATCACTTGCCCATACTGCAACTCAGTCTTTTTCCACAATGTCCCAAGGAAATCTCAATTTACTCGCAGCAAACTGATTTGGGGTGCTGCTATTGTCGCGGTCATTGTTATATTTGCCTTGCTCAACCAGAGTGACCAGTCACCTCGTTCGATTGCAACTAGACAAACATCATCTGGGTCACTTTCGAGTAACTGGATAACAATCTCGTATGGCGGACTTGTAGATAAATCGCTGCTTACACACAGCGGTGAGACCGTAGGGTCCGTTATTTCGCAGGTTCCCAATTATGATGATGAGTTCAAGGGATTGATCCAGCCATACCTTGAACCCTTCTCCATCCTTTGCCACGACGTTCTGCTGTCAATCAATGGGCCAGACACTCTTCCATTTGTAAATATTGTAAGCCACTACCCAGTTGGCGTTGCTCAGCCTGCTTGGGTTGCATTATTCAGAGAAGGTCATTACCAATTATACTATAACCCTACAAAGATCAGGGTTTTTGTTAAAGGGACGAATGCAAAACAGAGCTTTGAGAACAATCAGTCGGTAATTAGACATGCGATGAGAGATGTTATCAATAGCGCAGCGACAAAGATTGACACCGTTCAAGTATTTGTCTTTACTAATGATTACGCAGCTACAGAAATAAGATTGAATACGATTCCTATATCCTACGCTGTCGAAGAGTTGGACCTCGAACCAAGGCATCGGTCTCTTGACCTCTCGGCTATCGAGGAATTCTTAAATGTAGGCGTGATTCTGGAAGCTGTCGAAGTAGATACCAACAATGATCTTTACTTTTATGGCAGACAAGACAATAACCAGACACTTGCTGGTTTCCCGTTATCTCTCTCGGATTTAGCAGTGGTATACAGGTCCGTATTTCACTATGGCTACAATTCACCCTACATTAGCCTGGACGGACATGAGGATAATAGATTCGCGAAGGTGAATTTTGGTGGGCACTTAGAGAATACACATGCTGGATACGTTGTGCTAGAAGCCGATAAACTCTTTAAGGCGCTGAGTACGGGTATTGATCCTAATACTCACAAGATCATAAAGGAAAGGATCACTCGTAGTGTTCCCGATTTTCTGACCGAAGACGAGCGGTCCCTTCTGGAGAACTCCGGGACAGGTCACACACAGATACGTTACTGGTTTTATCCTGATTCTATTGGGACTGTAACAGACGGGTCTATTGGCGCTGTCCTTACACATCAATTCCTTGCAGACGTTGAACGTATGGATATGCCGTTAAGCGTCAGTGGTGCTGTCCGAAGCACCATAAGTCATTTGAATCGCAATTTTGGTCAATATGAAAGGGCGTTTGAGACATTTAGGGAGTTAAGTACAGTTGGCAGAATTATGTCCCTCATTAACTGGCTAAAGGGAATGGATATGGGTGCAAGAGTTGAACTGGATGAATTACTAACGGTACTGATTCCAGCTTTCACAACTCCAAAAAAGACAAAAAAGATGTTGGCTGTAACGACCGCCGCATTCCCGAGTTTCTCATGTACAGAGGCTAGTAGCGTTCGTGACAATTCTAAGGTGTACTATATATCAGACCTTTTAGACAAGTGCAAACCAACAACTAGCGACAAGCAATTTCTTGAAATAGCTTCAGCATACTATGATCAACTTGACACAGACAAACTTGCGCCAAGAGAATATCGTAATTTGAAGTCTCAGGCAGAGCAATATAAGAAAACCAGCGCCTCCTTAGAACGGCGGCTCGAATCTCTAAATGAGCAGATACGCAAAAGCGAAGTAACACTCGATAGATATAACTCGGCCGAAATCAGTCGACACAACGGGCTGGTAGACGAGTATAACCGATTGCTGATTGAGCAAGAGTCATATATCAACAAGTACAATGGTGTGATAGATAAACTCAACAAAATGGGTTTAGTATCGAATTGTATAACCTCAGTTGGAGGCGGAATAAACCTGCGACCGAGCGAGTTTAAACGAATTTCCCGATCCAGTAGTGCTCCTAAAATTAAAGAGATTGTTTCGCTGAAGAGCCAGATACGAATGGTTGGTAAGATATCCCGTGCAGGTAATTGGATCAGGAGCTGTGTTGGCAAAGGCGGGGCACGACTGAATGAGATTCCCGTAGATTCTTGGATTCTTGAAAAAGCAGCCGACGGTTCTATGAGATATCGCTATTCTTTAGGAGGGAATGATAATCTGACTGTAAGTGCCTTGATGCCAGGAGGAGGCTGGGAGTCTGAAACAAACATAAATGGTTATAAGGAAGTTGTTCAAAGTATAGATAACGGCAAAGCTGTCCACGTGTCGCATCCCGGTACAGATATATCTGGAGCAGGTAACTTTTCACAGAACTCAAAGCGGATAGAATTTAGCCGCTAGTCTGGCTAGTCTGATAAGGCCAAACCTCTCCGAGGCTTGTTGTCAAATCTCGGAGAGATTTGACCTACCCATGCTTTCATACTTTACAAAATCACCACCACTTTGATGGTAAATGGGTCGTCGGGGGGTATTATAGAGGGAACATTACATAACTATGGCTATGCGTGCGTCAAAAATTGTGGTTTTTTTCATGAGAATAGGCAGGATCACTCATTCCGCCAAAGACGGAATATCGGATCCTGCCCTACCTAAAAAAATCTTCGCCGGGGAAGGGACATTTCATTTTTTTAAAAACGCAAAAACAAACCCAATTCCGTGTAATGGAATGAAAGAAAATATAGTACAAGTAAATTTTTGAAAAAAACAGCGCAAAAACGATAGTACTTTGTAGGTGATTTGGGGGGTGATACGGATTTGCAGAATAAAACGCGGGCGGGGCTGTCAGGTCACAACCTCGATAAATCTCGGTCCCTTCGAAGCTCAGGGTCTTCGACATGACCTGACAGAACATTAAAGAACATTAAGATTTATTCGGGGCGGGGCGTTGTCTGTCAGGTCACAACCCCCCGCCTATGTCGGGGAAATAGGACCTGACAGGACATTGGAACCTTGGAGAAGTTTGGGAAGGCCGGCCGGTGACCTCGCTTCTCCGTTGAGCCGGTTTTTTGTCGTCAGTCATAGTAATTCTTGCCGGCCGTTCGGCCGTTATTATACCGTCAATTGCCTGTTTTTGATATATGCGAAAAATACTGAATTTATCCGTTATACCGCATGGAAATCAAATAACGGTCGGGATGATCTTGGGATGGGTTCCGGTTATTTCAGGAAATTTTTTATTTGCGAGTCATAGCGTCCATCAGGAAGCACATGGTCGGGAACGTCGATTCCCTTTTCTTCCATTTTGTAGCGGTGGCAATTTTCCCAGTCGCCATGACAGTACAATTCGGCCCATTCTTCACTGATGAGGCCCCGGTCGCGGAATTTACCGATTGGACAGACAGGGCAGTACTTGCAGTCTTCAAGGAGTACTTTAAGCTTATGATAATCCCTGACCATATCTCCCCTGATCGAATCCTTATATAAGAGAGCCGAAGGGTGCTGAAGGGCCAGGATTTTCTTGCCGGAAATCCAATATATTTTGCCGACCAGATTGAAAATGTCGGCTTTGCCCAGCAGGTCGGTGCTGTATTTTTCATAAATATATTTGGTGGCATAATAACCCAGGGTGGCGATGGCCTCCGGCTTGATAAGATCGATTTCCCTGTCGAGATACCTGCTGCAGTTGTCGATATGTTCATGGCTGGGGTGCTTCGATCCGGGCAAATGACACTTAATCAGATTTGTCATATAGAGATCGGCGCGCTTTATCCCGTTGACTTCAAAAAGGCTGTTCAGAATCTCCCCGGCCGGGCCGACAAACATCCTTCCGGTCAGATTTTCCTTTTCTCCCGGGGCCTGGGCGACAACCATAATTTTGCTTTTCTGGTCACCCTCACCGGCGGGCGTACTTATCCGGGTCGTATGCAGAGAACAAAGCGTACAGACGCTGTAGTCCTGGTAATTTTCCTCAAGCCCCATCGCCCCCTCGATTCCCAAGCGATAGTCTTTGGTATTCAAGTCCGCCTGATGATGTCTTAACGATTAAATTTAGAAATCCTTCTATCTTACTGAAGTATAATAAATTATTTAAGAATTAGGCAAGTAACTTTTAAATATTTCGAAACTTTTTGGGCTGGATTATTGCATTTTGCAATCTTCGCTGTTTTGATCGACGGGACTCTCTATCAGAAAGCGAAGTGTAAAGGTCGTCCCGCGGCCGACTTCGGAATCGATTTCGATTTCAGCCTGATGATTATGCAATATCTTGGCACAGGTAACCAGGCCATAGCCATGACCTTTGGGTTTTGTCGTCAGATGTGCCTTGAACAACCGCCCTTTGATATCATCAGGAATACCAGTACCATTATCAGAAATCGACAGCGTGACATGATTTTTTTCTCGATCAGTTTTCACCACGATCTGGCCTGTTTCGCGGTTGGCCTCATTGATGGCATCGGCCGCGTTATTGAGGAAATTCAACAGCAACTGCGCAATCTGGTCGCTGTCCAGTTCAAAATCGAGGAGACTTGAGTCAAGCTCGGTGATAATGTTGGTCCCTTTGAATTTTTTCTGTCCCGAAATAAAGGCGAGAACATCGACAATGATCGTATTCAAATTGGTGGTCTGTTTGGTGGTATTGAGGCGGGTATAATCCATGAGCCCGGCTGTAAATCTTTCCATCTTGCTGACATTGGTTTTCAGTTTTTCGAGTGTGGATACGGCTTTTTCGGTGTTGTCCTTGCTCAGCGACAATTGGGCCAACTCGACTCCGCCCAGTATAAGCGCCAGGAAGTTGTTCATTTCGTGGGAGATTGATGACGCCATGACGCCTTTTTCGGCAAATTTCTCAAGATCGAACAGCCTTTGTTCGCTCTCTTTCTGATTGGTGATATCATCAAGCGTTATGATCAGGTCCGAATCGCGGTAGGCCTTGCTGATAATGGTGCCGGCCCGGACATTGTAAATACGCTCGATTTCGCCGGCCTTGACTTTCATATTTTTCAGCAGCCAGCCGTGTTCCGAGGTGCCGATTTCATTGAGTTTCTGAATCCAGCCCCGGAAAGCCGAATCCGGAAAGACCAGCTCGATCGGAATTTTGTAAAGAGAGTCGACATGCTGAAGGTTGGGTCTGAATGTCCTCAGGATATTGAACCCGGCCTGATTGACCTTCTTGAGGAGATGATGACTGTTGAAGACAAAGACGCCCTGCTTGACACTGTTGAGGATATCAAGATACCAGATATTGAGGTTGGTTATTTCCATAAAGAGAAATGAGTTGGCAATGAAAGGAATAATGGTGTTGATAAGAATCGTCAGAAGTTCCACCTCATCATCATTATATTCCTTCTTATTGACTTTTTCGCCAAGCCCGAGAATTCCAATCAGCCTGTTATCGTGAACCAGGGGAATGATAAGCTTGACGCCGCATTCGGATAGAATAAAACCGAAGTTGGCGGCGCTTCCGCTGCCGGAAATATCGGTTACATGTTGCGGAGATGTCTTATTGATAAAATAATTATTATGATCGTCTGAAAGTTCCAGCGTAACCAGCAGATGGTTTTTCTTGAATTTCCCGGTGGCATAGAAATAGGGATCGCGGAATGAATGCCCCGGTGGAAACAGTATCGCAAAAGCATTGGCAACCGAAAACTGACCCGATAAGGTCAGGATCAGGGTTTCGATCAGGCTCCTGAAATCCGGCTTATTCGAATATTGCTTGGCCAGTTTGGACAAAGCGTCCATGGCCATGAACTGCTTGTTCATCGCCAGACGTTCGGTAAGTTCGGTCTCCTGATTTCCAAACAGACTTGTCGACACCTTCACACCCGTTCCTTCCTGACTCCGCAAAACTCTTCAGCCTGGTTTCGGTCGGATCTGATCGTCAGATATTCCGTCAGGTCGAGGACCGACAGGACATGCATGATATTCTCCGATGCATTGCAAATGACGATATCGCCATTTGCCTCCCGCGAAATCTCCACGGAACCAAGGATGGAACCCACACCGGCCGAGGATATAAATTCAAGCTGCTTCATGTCAACGATGATGTACCTGAACCCGGAGTTTTGGGCGCGTGATATGGCCTCGGTCAGGATATGGGCGTTGCTGTTGTCAAGCTGCCCGCCGGGATTGATCACAACTGTATCGTCGTTCAGCTGTTTGGTCGGGATTGACGCGGTATTCATTTAGTGACCCCCGTTTTTTTCCAATATCAATACATTCAAACAGCCATCCTGTCTTTCGTAATGGATTTTATCCATCATCCTGTTGATCATAACAATGCCGTACCCCCGTTTCTGCCGGGTGCCCGCCGACTGGTTCGGATCGAATTTCTTTGTTTGTCTAGCAGGATCAAAAGGCACCCCGCGGTCGATGAAGCACAGCTTTATGCCGCCCGGCCTGATTTCAACAGTCGCTTTGATAATGCTGCCTTCCGGGATATGTCCATGAAGCCGGATGTTTGTAACGACCTCATAAAAAACAGTCTCGAGTTCAAATGCCGTGAACTCGGGCAGTTGCAACGTCTTCAGGAAGCAGCGAAGGTCCTCGATGGCGTTGTCGATATCCTCTTTCCCGGCGGCGAATTCCAACCGAAGCTCTTTGCCGACATTCTTTTTTCTGATCGGCATGTCATGGCCGGTCAATTCGGTAAATCCGATCGGCTCGGAAATCAGCAGATCATATAAATCCAGCATCATCAGAACGCGCTTCAGGTTAACCGAGATCGATGAGAAACGGGCCGGGACACCGGCAGCAATACACATCGAATATGATTGCCATAAGATATTTATATGACTCGATGTCACCCGCTCCAGCAGGGTGCAGTCAAGAAAGACATGATCGATCTTCCTTGAGAGAACATCATCCAGTCTCTCGAAATACTCCCTTTCGGAACCGGACGACAAATCGCACGGCACGAGAATCTTATTATCAGTATCAGATTTGACAGACATTTGATATATCTTTCCGTTTCTTATCTTCATTATCGTCAGAACGGCCCGTCCATTTCATAGCTAATAACGTGATATCGTCAAACTGATCGGAATTTGAGGTAAATAATTCATGTTCCGCAATAATCCGGTCAATCAAACCGGATGCCTGCTCGGTCCGGGCCTCCTCGAGCATCGAAACAAACCGTTCCATCCCGAATTCCTCGCCTTCCCGGTTGACCGCCTCATTGATTCCGTCGGTGTACTGAATCAGCCAGTCATCCGCTTCCAGCATTATCTCGGCGGATTCGATCCTCTCATTGAATTTGTCGGGTGTTACCATACCCAGCGGGAAACCCTTTGTCTTCATTAACTCCGCCTTACCGGAGCGACCGTTGAGTCTGATCAGCGGATTATGCCCGGCTGAGGCAAATTTGAAAACGCCGCTTTGTTTATCGAGAAGTCCGAAAAACATGGTGACGAACATACCTTTTTTGATGCTGGGCAGAAGCTCGCGATTCACCTCGCACAGAAGCTCATCCGGCTGTCTTACCTGCCAGGAATGTTTCTTGACGATATCGCGCGTCAGAAGCATGACGAGCATGCCGGGAAGAGACTTTCCCGAAACATCGGCCACCAGAAAGGCCAGGTGACGGTCGTTGAAGTCGATAAAATCGTAATAATCTCCGCCGACCATTTTGGCGCTTCGATACGCGCCCCAGAAATTGAATTTGGAGTGACGGGGATAATTCGACGGCAGGATGTTGGCCTGAATATCCCGGGCGATTTCCAGTTCCCGATTGATTCTTTCCTTTTCAATGAAATCTTTCTGGGCGGTGCCCAGCTTGTGTCCCATCACCCGCAATGTTTCGGCCAGGTACCCGAATTCATTGCGCGATTTCAATGGGATGTCAATTTTGATGTCATCGTAGTGAACATTCTTGAGAGTATCGGTAATGATACTCAGCGGCTTCAATTTTCGGTGCAGGACCACCATGGTGGCCGGAATTCCGATGAGGATCATCAGGATCGTAATGGAGACGACAGTCACGATTGACGTCATGCGCGCCCGGCTGACCTGTGCGGCCGATGAGGCCGCCCCGAGACTGCCGACGATGACGCCGCTCTCCCTGATCGGCGCCGAAATGTATATGGTATCGCTTCTCAATTCAAAGGCCTCGCCTTCAAATAGCATATCACCGTATTTATTCCCCGTTACCGGAGCCATGACCCCGCCGGATATAATCTGCTTGATGTCAGTGTGTGCCAGAAAATTGTGATCCGGATCCGTGATGCCGACCCAGTATATATCGGTGTTGTCTTCTTTCAACTTCTTACAGACATTGTTCAACAGAAGGACATCCGGGCCATTGGTGGATATGATCAGTTTACCCGCCGAGCCGGAATAAGAGCGGATCTGCACCAGCAAATTATCGGCCACGCCGCGCGTTACGGTTTTTACATATTGGTCGGTCATGACATATCCGGTGGCCAGCATCAGCGCCAGAATGATACCGGAAACGTATAAAGAAAACTCGAACCGGATTGACTTCCGGAACCGGCCCGCTTTGGGCCATTCTTTGTCCAATGTGTTATTTTGATTCGTGCTCATAAGATAGTTCTTCCAATCTTCTGATTTCGTTTTCGGTACGCTTTATATAATCATTGATCTCATTATTTCCGGGATCGAGCAGTGATGCCTTTTTCCAGGTATCGACGGCATCGCGAAGCAGATTCCGTCCATATAACTCCACGCCGACATATTTGTAAGCCTTGACGAGGTACTGCCGCACCGATTGGTAATCGGGCGCCAGGCGATCGACTTTTTCCCAATATTCTATGGCTTCCGAAAGACTGCCTTTCGCGAACAGCCTCTGCGCGGTTTCATAGGATTCCCGAACCTCTTTCAGGACCTCATCGCTTATGGTTTCCTTAATCACCGGTACAGTCGGTGTATCTATTGGCGCGGCGCGGCGTTTTACCTCCTGCTGAATTCTTGCCTTCATGTTCGTGCACCACTGGTGACCGGGGAAAAATGTCAACGCGGTGTCGACGGCGCCATCGGCCAGCCTGAGATTGCCGGCGGCAAAAGCGGTCGTGGCTTTTTCCTTGTAAAATTCAAATTCTGTTTTTCTTATGGCCAGTTTCACGCGATTATCATCGGGCGCGTACTCCTTTAAAGTATTGACGACCTTAAGGGCGTTCTCGACCCGGCCGTAACTCAAAAGCGAATCGACCATCATCAACCGGCCGACAATCATCTCTTCACGTGACGTATTGCTTTCGATAGCCGCATCCGCCGACTCGAGCAGTGACCGCGCTTCATTGGAGTTGGGGAACTTGTCGAGTGCCAGACCGGCGAAATATCGCGCCGCAAGATAATCACGGATGTCGAATCTGGCCTGGGCCGAATCCATATATTGGCCGTATTCCTGCCTGACGATAACTTCTTCGAGCCGTTTATGTGATTCCAGCGCCAGTTCGAACAGGCCGGTTGTGTCGATGCCGGCATTTCGTGCGAGGAACAGGGCCCGGTCAAGATGATTGACCGCTTCGTTCAAATTTCCGTTGTCAAGATATTGCCTGCCCTTCTGCATCAGGTCGGTCACCATATCGCGGTTTTTCGACACCAGGCGGTTATTCATAAGGCTGTTGAATTCCGCCTCGCGGGTTTCAGCTCTTATCTTTCTTTTTGAATTGAGCGGAGTGCCGAACGCGGTCGAAATCGCAAACATGTGCAGGCTGCCCATGTCGCGATCCACCAGGGCATAGTCAAAAGTTATCGATTTGTAGCTTAACCCGCCGCCGGCCGAAAGATTCCCGTCACGCACACCGCCCCGGAGGCTGACCAGATCATGAAAACTGTATTCGATCCCGGCCGCATATTTCGAGTCGAGATAATCCACTCTGGTGTAAACGGCCGACAGCGTCAGATTATGATCCCAGGGCGCCGCCGGTTTTACTTTAAGCGAGAAGCCGGCATCAAAAGCACTTGGCTGTTCGACTCTATCCGAGGCCAGTTCCTTGCCCGGTTTGATAAGGTTGCGGCCCACCAGGGCAAGCGATAATTCGCGTATATGGTCGCTGTGGAAGGCGAAGGTGCGCCCCAGTGATAAATTCAGCCCGGGCGATGATGTGGCGCTGTATGTGCCGAGCGAGTGATGCTCGAATGAAACCGCCAGACCGACATCATAACCGGAAAAATCCTTTCCATACGAGAGGTAAAAAGCCATGCGGTTATCCTGAAGTTCGCCGGGGATGAGAACGTTGTCGGCGTCGCGCTGTTCGATGCCGCTGACGCCGAGACGGAATATCCCCAGGCCGATACATCCCCAGTCGAGAGTCGGCACCACCGCCCCGAAATATTGATAGGCGACATCGGAATCATACAGACGGCTGTGAAAGCCGGTGATGGCGATTTGCTCCGCCATGGCCAGCCGTGAAGTATTCCAGTATGGAGCGGTGGCGGCATCGCCGAATGCGATATTAGCTCCGCCCTGAGCCAGATCCCGTGCCCCGGCGCCGAGACTGAACGGCGAACGGGTGCCGCCGTCATTGGCCGCCGCGGCCGACAGGGCCGTGATGAACAGGCAAAGTATGTATATCGCCAATCGTCTCATCGTATTACCGCAATCTTCCTTCTGAAACTTTCGGTCCGCCCCGAATTATATCGGGCCGTAATACGGCAGAAATATGTTCCGGGTAAAACATCCAGCCCGCTGTCATTGTCGCCCGTCCAGGTGTCGGAGTTATATGATCCCGCAGCTCGATACGAATTCATGACCACTTCCCTGACTGCATCGCCGGTGATGCTGAATATCTCGATATCGACATAAGCATCTTCGTCAAGAACGAAACCGATGATTGTCGGGCGTTCGGATGGAATAAACGGGTTGGGATAGTTGGTGAATGAATGTTCCAGGTCGGTGGACATGAGCGAAAGGTCGGCCGTCGATATCGGATATGATATTGCATCGATAACGGGTATGATGGCCGTCGCCAGATTAAGATCGATTATATTCACAAAGGACGAATCATCGAACCTGATGAAGCAGTTGCCGTTTTCGGCGCTGCTGTCGATATCACATCGGATGCCGATTTCAAGATTATCGCCGCGCGAAATCGTGTACGGCGCGGGCAGATGCAGTCTGACCGAATCTCCCTCCAGGACGGTATCAATTGCCACCACTTCATCATTGAACAACAGATAAACGGCGTCAAAGATTTTGTCGGATGGCAATACCTCAATGCCGCTGTGGGTGCGCCGGTAAACCCGGCCGTTCAGTGAACTGAAACCAACATCTCCCTGCGAGACCTCGCTGGCATAGCTCAAACCAGCCTTCCAGATCGAGACATCGGTTCCGCCGGCGAAAGTCAATTGCGTCGGCATCTCGGATATCAAGATGACCGGCCGCCCCGCCGGAAGGTAGATACTGGTCACATCGGTACTGAACGGGAAGCCAAGCTGACATCCTTCATCGGCCAGGAAGTCGGGATAATGAGCCGGATCATTCAGATCGCGGAAGGTAATCACATTTTGCGACTCAAGAATCACCATAAAATGGTCATAGGGGGATGCTATTTCGACATCGCCGATTAACTGCAGGCTGATGCTGTCACCCGGGTCGAAGGTGATACCACCGCCCAGGCCAAGATAAGCCGAGCCGTTAATAAGATGAATGAAATCATCATATATCGCCGGTCCGGCATTAATGCTGAATCCGATTTTGTCAAACAACTCGCGCGGGTCAAGGATCATGCCGGTCGTATCGCCGATGGTAAAGTGAATTCCTTCCAGGAGAAGCGAAGCGTACTCGCTTCCCGCCGGATATGACAGCGATAGATCCAGGAGAGCCAGTGAATCCCGTCCGCCCACTATTGAAGGCGGCAGGACTTCCGCTACGCAAATTTGCGGCAGACCCGCCGGCTGTTTCAGATCGGCCCGCCCGGTGGTGATCGGGAAAACCGTTTCGGTTGCCAGGATATAGGCGGTATCGCCGGCTGTCCCGAGCGGCAGACCGGAGCTTAAATCGCGCACGACAAAAGCGGTACTGTCGGAGATAATGGCCGAAAAACCGGTCAACTCCGTTACGGATTTGATATCGACCCGAATCGTCATCGAATCCAGATCGCCCGGGCTCAATGTCAGGGGCGAGGCCAGCCTTATTTCCACTTCTGATGTATCTATTTCGGCGCCGTTCAGTTCGGCGATAACTGTCTGCCGCCGTACAAGGCGAATGTTCCGGAATATTTCCGAAGCGTTGACCACCTGCATCAATTCATCCGTAAAGCCGATCGAAACGGCCGTCAGTTGTATTTGAGAACTTCCGGCGGTTCCGGGATGCCTCAGCCGCAGGAGGAGAACATCGACATCATCCTGGCCATAGTTGAGTGTACTTCTCAGAAGCGAACTGTCCGAGACAACCATTTGCTGTGACGGGTCATCGATTCGACAGGAAACCGTCTTGAGCGGGAAATTGACCATGGAATCAAACATGACCGGCTGGGCGGTATTATTGTCAAGAAGCGGCAGGGCCGTGGCATCGGTGATAGAGATGACAAATTCATCGGGAACCGCCGCCTCATCGATATCCACCAGAAGCGAAATTAACCGCTCCTGCCCGGCCGGGATTACCACCGGTTCATTAAAGGCAAGGGTGACCTCGGATTGTCCCGGCAGGTCTTCAAGGATCGTAAGATTGGTGTAACCGCTGGTCAAAACCATTCTTGAAAAAATCTGGTTGGCCGGCAGCGGTATGCCGCTGCTTTCCGTACGCAGCCGCAGACTTTCCAGTCGAAGCGAGGCGGCCGACGAGACACTGTCGGGGTGAGGACATTTTATACTGAGCGGAAAAACATTGGTTTGACCCCTGATTACGGCCGTCGGCACCGAATTAACCAACTGCACGGAGACATTATTCGGTGGGTTCTGTAATTTTACCTGATCGCTGCGCACCACCGCCGAGGTATCGCCCAGAATTGTCTCCTCGGCCTGTAATTGCCAATATACTTCGCCGACGGCGTCAGCCGTAAAGACGAAGGAAAATTCGCCGGCCTCACCGGGAGCCAGGCTGATCGGTCCGGTTACGCCGCCCACAAAGGTAACGAGCGAGGAATCGCTGATGCCGACTATTTTGCCGATGACATTGTCCATCGCCACCGTCAATAGATTTGTGACCGAGACGCCGATGTTAATGGTCTGCCCGACCGAATAGGTTTCGTTCAGCGGATTGACGGTTATCCGAAGGCCCGAGTTTGAAATCTTAAAAACGGCGCTTTCGGTCAAAGGTTTGTCTATTGGTCCGTCATTGTCGGATGCATACCGGCAGCCATTGATCGGTATCCGGCCCTGGAATTCGGTGCCGGGCCTGGCGGTTGAAGAAATATCACCGACCGCGAAGAGAGTCGGAGCCGTATTATCGAAAACAACATTGATCCCGCCCATATTCCATCCGCCGCCGGAGAATACGAAAGCACCGATCATCGAGTCCGCATCCTGACGAATGTTATCATCATTGAGGTCCAGCCAGAGTTCCAGCGACGAGATATCACTATTATCCGCATCCGCCTTATTCACGATGGTCAGCGAGTCCAGAGTTTCGAACAGGCCGCCGTTCAGGGCCGGGCGAAAGGCCATGAGAGTAATCGAGGTATCCCCCGGGCTCAGCGTCGGGGCGGCGATTGGCGGCATGTCATATTGCTCCGCCACCGAACCATCGACAATCAAATATCCGCCGTTTTTCAAGGGGAAATTACCGCTGACCCTGGCCGGTTCCGCAAAGACGAGATCGCTTGCCTGGCTGATCTGTATGACCAGGCTGTCGGAATCGGTCATTATGTCGGGGAAATCAGCGACTATAAAGAAATATAACAGCGATTCGGCCGGAAGTGCAATATCAAAACCGGTCAGATGCAGGACACCATTGGCAAAATGTCCCGATGTCAGCAGCGAGTCGCCGCTGAAGGTGCCGTTATTGTCGCTGTCATAGTACAGCGAAACCTGCCCCAGTTCGCTGTCGGCGAAGGAAGCCCCCTGTGCCGTCAGTGATGCGTTCGTCAGAGTGATGGATCGAAGCGATTGGCTCTGCTCGACATAGCCGTTAAAAAGGGCCAGGTCCATAAAGCGGTTCTTCCGGCTGTCCGGATGTACGGTCGATGACACCGCGGGAATGGGGAAAGCAATAATCTGATCCGAGGGGAAAATCAGATGATAGTCGGGATTGAAAACCTCGATGTTGTCCGGCCCCGTGGTTCCCGAGGCATAGACCGCGCCTTCAACAGGCAGTGTCAGCCTGACCGTCCCGCCCTTGAATTCGCCGCTGCGGACATCCAGCGTGACAATAAGCCCGGCTCCTCCGGAAGGGATAGGATATGACAGACCGGATAAGATCCAGTCATTTCCCTGCGGTTTAATTTCTCCCAGAAGTACATCGTTCAGTCCAAAACCGTCGTCGGCCGCATCCGACCATAGTTTCATCTTCAGGAGATCAGTCGACCCGTCAAAACTGCCGCTTACCCGAAAACGAATATTCCGGAGCAGATCAGAGGCATAGCCGTTGCCCGGCAATCTAAAGTTGAAAATTGGCTGATTGACCTGACCGGCGAAGAGTGTTTTTCCCGGGATCGGCGTGATGTCGATACTCGATGCCTGGAAAGTATTGATTATAAAATCAGCCGTATTTTTGACTGGAAAAGCGCCCGAGATTTCACGCGACAGGGCGGTAAAAATCTCCGGTGCCGTATCGATACCAAAGTTGATACGATTGTTGTTTTTGCAGTTATGGGCATTGAGCCAGGCGGCAACAGTGAGGTTAATGACTCCGCCGCGGTCGGCGATAGCAAGTTTGTTCAAATGAAAGAATGCTTCCCCGTTGACAATCTCAACAACGTCAAGAAGCGAATCATAGTCCGATATAATTTGAGTAAGGCCGTCAAGATTCAAGTATAATGCGACACTGTCGATTTGGCTGTCGAGCTGTGCCTGGGTGGCTCCGTTCGTATCATAGGCATACAATTTAAAGTGAAGACTATCGACTTGAACCGTGTCGGCATAGCTGTTGACAAATTTAAGACCCAGGAGGGGCCCGGTCGAATCGCCCGGAATGAGGTTTCGGGACGGCAGGTTGACGGCCGATACGGAAATTGCCTCAAATGTCTCTATTGCAATAGTATCACATGGCGGCATCATGGCGTCGATCGGCCCGTCATTATTGGATGCCATTTCCAGACCGTTTTTGGGAATACAAAGAGCCAGGGTCGAGCCGCTCGTCGGGAAGTCCTCCAGCCTGGCACCGATATAAAAGCGGTTTGTCGGCTGTGTCAGCGGGATGGACAGACCGCTTCTTATCCAGCGATCCCCGATAAAAGTAAGATGGCACAATCTGATTTCCGAACCCGCCCCGCCCCAGATATTGTCGCCGTTATCTTTGTATAAAAGCAATGAATCAAGATCATAGTCGGTGGCGGTGCCCTGATTGATAATACTCATTATTTGAAGCGTGTCGGCTGCATATCCGTTGCGGGGAAGATCAAATGTCAGGACATTGTAAATAGTGTTTCCGGGGTTGATCGTCACAACTCCGCTTGGGATGAAAGATATTTGATTGGATGTCATCCCGTCGATAATGTTGTATCCATACGAATTGACCGTATCCGGCCCCTGAACAGTAATGCCGTCCGGTGTCAGGATATCATCCGCGGGGCGAAGGCATATATCAAGAGAATCGCCGTCGTGCGGATAAAGATTGGCCCTGATCCCGACCAGTATGGTGCGCCCGGTGCCGGCTTTGATGCTCAATGGTGGAAAATTCATGGTGATACCGGCCGTGTTATACAGACCCGACATTATCAGACTGTCCGATAATGTCAAAATGGAATCATTGTCGATATCATAATACAACGCCACCGAGTCAATATTGCTCAATTTTTGGGTTGGTGTTCCCGAACCTCTGGTGACATCATGCAGGGTAATGCCCGTAATCTGTCTGTCATCTCCGAAATAATTATCGATGCGGAAGGCAAGTATCGGTGCATGAGACTGACCCGGGTACGTCATCCGGTTTCCCAGCGGTATGGTGGTCATATTCAGGGCTTCGATAATTACCGTCCCGCTGGTATCACTGATGCCATAGGTACTGCTATATGCCGTTATGCGCCCGGCTCCTGATGAAGTGGCGCGGAAAAATCCGCCGGTGTCGATTATCCCGATATTGCCCGTCACCCCCCACGCCAGTGACCCGGGATCGGCCGGATTATATAGAGCATCATAACCGGCGGCGGTGAATTGAAGACTGTCACCGATTTTAAGAAGCGCCGAATCGGGCATTATCACGATCTGGCTCAAGTCTCCGGCGGATATAATTATTATCTTGTTGGTATCGGAAATTCCGCCGATACTGCTTGTCGCCGCAACGCGGCATGACCCGATTTCGGTCGGCGTGAACAGTCCCAGCGAATTAATCTCCCCGATATTGCCGATGACCTGCCAGTCAAGGCTCCCGATATTGGCATTATTTCCTTCGCTGTCGAGGCCGGATGCACTGAACTGAATCTGGTTGTCGGCGGAGATAGAAACGGAATCGGGCAATACCGTAAGTTGCGTCAGGGTTCCGGCGATCACCTCAAGGTATTTGCTGGTATCGGCCAGGCCCAGATCGGAGGTCGCTGTTACTTTCGAGGTGCCAGCGACCACGGCGTCGAATAATCCATCGGAATCGATCGAACCGATCGGCTGAGTCAGGCTCCAGATTATATTACCGGCGGGACATAAATTGCCCTTGATGTCGTAACCAACAGCCGTGAACTGTTTGGTCGAATCGGCTGAAACAATGACCGAGTCCGGAACCACGACTATATGATCGGGTTCTCCGGGCGTGACCATCACCGGCCCCGTGGTATCGGCCAATCCACCGCCCGAAGCGGTAATAAAACCTATCCCGGCCGTCACGGGTGTAAATAATCCGTCAATTGATATGGAGCCGATATTTCCCAGGACTCGCCATATCGGTATTAATCCATATTCGGCGATATTGTCGTCGGCGTCATAAATTTCAATTTCAAATTGAATCGTACTGTCCGCCGAAATGGCCGCGGCATGTGGTAATACAACCATCTTAACCGGCTGACCGGCCTGGCTGGTTATCAGGCCGGAGGTATCGACCAGACCCGGGGAATATTGGGCGGCGATCTTCCCTGTGCCCAATCGGGACAACCTTAGTATTGTCGATGTTCCTGTTGCCGGGATAACCGACCCGATTGAATCCACGCCCGTGATCGACCATTGAACCGCCAGATCGCCAAGCAGATTATCGCCGCTGTCATAACCGCGGCAGTACAATCTGGTCGTGTCTATATCGGTTGTCATAATGGTATCGCCCAAGGGGGTTCCATCCGACAATTCAATCTTTATATAACTCAATGAAATATTCGAAATGACGGTGACAGAGGCAGTATCCTTGATGGCTCCCTCGTATGTGGCGAAGATATCCCAATCTCCAAGGTTCAAGCCGGTAAAAAGACCGCCGGCCGATATCGTACCGCCTCCCGATTCGCCCCACACCACCGAATCGGTCAGGTCCCTTACGAAACTCAAATCGCCGTCGTAACCGGACGCGGAGTATTGATATGAATCGCTCCAGACAATAGTATTTTCGTCCGGGATAATTTTGATATCGACGATTTCACCGGGGGTAACTATAATTGTGTCGGAAGTAGTCGATACGCCCAGATCACTGACTACATGGATAAATCCCGTACCGGCCGGGCCGGCATTAAATAAACCGGAAGCATCGATACTGCCTATATTATTAATCACGCTCCAGGAAAGATTTCCCAATTCATTGACCGGATTACTTCTCAGATCGGCTCCCGATGCGGTGAACTGCCTTGTCGAGTCGGCTGATATGGTGTCGCGGTCCGGGGAAATTTCCAGAGCGTGCAGGCTTCCGGGAACCACATTCATGGTCGGGGTAGTATCGCAGATGCCGTTAATGCTTGAAACGGCTATAATTTCTCCGGAACCGATTAATTGCGGTGTAAAAAGACCGGAGGTATCAATCGAGCCCGATGGAAAAGTATGCGACCAGCTAATCACACCGGGGTCTGCCGGATTACCCAGGCTGTCAACCGCCAGTAGATTGAAATGATATTTCGAATCGGCGAAGAGAGAATCATATTCAGGAATGATTGCTATACTGTATAATGTCACTGTTTCATAGGCGCCCATATCCGGGGCGCTGCCGCTGAAAGGCAGGCCGACATTGATGCCGGCGTTGATTGCGGGAGAATAATAATCAAGCCGGAAATTGCCGTTATCAGGCTCAATTAGATTAGGATCCTGAAAGAGGCAGCCGCTTCCCAGGACGATGCCGCCAATATTATTACTTGTATTATTATAGAATAATGAATATGTCACCGCCGATGAAGAAGGCGCCGTGATGGCACTGGTACCGCTTGCCTCAAAAATGATATTTGTAAAGGTGTTTCCACCGACCTGGTCAAGAATGGAATACTGGCCGTTATTGTAAAAGGTACAATTGGTAACCCGGGTGGCAGTGGTAGCTACTGAAAGGAGCAGACCTGAGGCCGCGTTATCCGCAATGATACATCGGACAAACGAATTGTTGCTTCCCGACTCCAGATGAACACTCAGGGCGTTACCGCCGTAAAATCGGCTATTTTCAATTCGGCACCGGCTGCCGTTTAGAAGAAGATTGGTCGTCATGGCATTCGCCGCATCGATCCCCATCCATCTTACATAATTGCCTTTAATCCGCACGGCGCTAAAATAGCCGGTGGCATCTATCAGGCAGGAATCCCTGATTCCCGCATAAACGATCATGTCATCGATCAAGCCGTCATCACTGATCACGACCGAATCATGATAGATACTCGGTAAGATATAAACCGTATCACCGGGGAACAGGAGAGAATCACCATTATCGATCGAGGCCCACGCTGTCGGGAGGCTGCGGCCATCATTGGAATCATTGCCTTCGGGCCCGACAAAGTAAGTGTTATATTTTTCCTTTGCCCCTATTTCGGGAGCCGTTTGATTAAAAGGATACCCCAGATCCAGGCCGGCGTTTATTTCGAAGGCCAAATCCTGGAGATCATAGCGGCCCGAAGCGGCGTCGACGAACTTGGGCAGTTTGGAGATGCCGCCGGCCGAGTCAGCCGCCCCGATATAATTACCGCCCGGATTTCCCCACACATTGTTGTAACCGCAGATATTCTCGATGGCGCCTCTGATGCCGACATTATTGGATGCCACGATGTTATTGAAACAACGGGTGGTTTTTTCCTTCAGTTCAATCCCATTGGTGTTGCAGTCATATATCGTATTGCCCCAGTGGCGGCAGTCCACACCCGGCCCCTCACTCTTTATTCCGTCTTCTGTCATGTATGAAATTATATTTTTCAGAGTAAGAGTATTTCGACCTTCGACTCTGATGCCATGCTTGCCGCAGTGATGAATGTAACATTCGGTGATGGTGCAGTTGTTTCCTTTTATATGAATGGCATTGTCGTCGCAGCCTGTCAATTCCAGACCCTTTATTACTGTATAATCTCCTTCCAGCAGGAATATTATGAGACCTTTGCCTCCGGCGTCGAACAATGCCGGAGCTTTGCCAAGTTTCCTGTAAACGATTGGGTTCGAAGCGGTCCCGGAAGTATTAAAGGTGATATTCCCTGTAACGGAATAAAGGCCAGGTAAGACATTTATTATATCGCCGGGGTTTAGCAATCCCTGGGAATCGCCGTTTTGAATTGATTTCCAGGCCGTAGCCGGCGTCAGGCCATTATTGCCGTCATTGCCGGTTGGCGAAACATAATAGTCGGCGGCATTGGACGACAGCGCGGTTAAAATCGCTAAAATGATGCAAATCAAGATGGTGCGCATTATTTTCCCCAAAAAGATATATCAATTCCGTTATCGGCCTTTCTGTTTATGAATTGAATAATTGGAGACAAAAATAATCCTCTATTATTCCTCAAAAAAGGCAAAAAAGGACATAATTTGATTGACATACTTGAGCGACTTGTTTATATTCAAAAAGATTAAAAACGGGAGGACTGATTCCGATGCGGTGGTCAAATACGCAGCAGCGTCGCCTACCGCCCTGTTGTAAAGATGGTTTTTCCTGTCGAACCATGATTGGTTCGGCACGGAAATTATTTTTATTACCATTTCTTAAACTGCTCCAAATTGTAAAAAGACCGTTGGAACATGTTGGAAAGACTCAAAATAATTTTTATTATTTGAGTTTGCTTGTGAATAATTTCACATTCTATCGACGGTTTGCAATGGTCGGATATACTTATAGAACATACGGTTATATGCCATCTTCTCAGCGCCCGCGTATCCGAACAATTCGCCGTGTCCATGTTATGCCCTGGGCGACACCGATTCGGCGAATCGGATCTATGCGGCTGAATTGTACAGGACAGGATAGCGACGATCCGTCCGGCTCGGGCCGGCGCCGGTTCTCATAACCGGTGTCCGGGTTGACCGAATCCGGCTTTTGCTGCGCCACCTCATTTGACAGGCCGTCCCCGAGTGGATGGTTTGTTCAGGAATTGATGCCTCCGATTAACCATTGCCCCAAGGAGGATGTCATGGAAAAATGGCAAGGGTGGCGCAAAATTCGTTATGAGGCGGAACTGGATTCGAGTTTCTCCCGCGAAATTGCGTCAATTCCCGGCGGGGATAAGCTTTTCAGTTGTATCCAGTGCGGGACGTGCAGCGGCATGTGCCCGATGAGCCCGTACATGGATTTCACCCCGCGACAAATTATCGCCATGATTCGGGCCGGATGCAAAGGTGAAGTGCTCAGCAGTTACACCACCTGGCTGTGTGCTTCATGCTATTCCTGCACCGTCGAATGCCCCAAAGAGATCAAACTTACCGATATTATGTATGCCGTCAAGCGGCTGGCCATCCGCGGAAAAGTCTATCCCAAACGTTTCCCAATCTCGGTTCTGGCCGGTGAGTTTTTCAAATGTGTCGAAAGGGACGGCCGCAGCAGCGAGGGCCGCCTGTTGCTTCGGCTCTTTTTGAAAACCAATCCCTTTCAGATGTTCAAGCAGGCCGGTTTGGGCTGGAAGTTGTTGATACGCGGCCGCTTCAGCCTCAAAAAAGAATCGATCAAACGCAAGGATGAATTGAAAAGCATCCTTAAAATGCTCGAAAAAGAGCATATGGTCAAGAGCAAAGAGGAATTGGAAGCAATTGGGGAGGTAAATCTATGAGTTACATGTATTTCCCTGGATGCTCCTTAAAGGGTACCGGCCGGGCATACGAGGAATCGATGCTGGCCGTGTTCGAGGCTCTGAAAATCCCGATGAAGGAAATCGATGACTGGAATTGTTGCGGCGCCACCGCTTATATGTCGGTCAGCGAGCTCAAAGCCTTTGCGCTCAGTGCCCGCAATTTCGCCCTGGCCGAACAGCAGAACGGCGATAACGGCAGCGCCGAGATGGTTGTTCCCTGCGCCGCCTGTTATCTCGGTCTGAACAAGGCCAGGCGCTATCTGAATGAATATAAGACGTTGAACGACACTGTCAAGCGCGCCCTGGCCGCCGGCGGGCTGGAATATCATGGTCATACCAAAATCAGGCATCCGCTTGATGTCCTGGTCAATGACATCGGCACCGAAAGAATCGCCGAACAGGTTAACCGGCCGCTAGCCGGTCTGAAAGTCGCCTGCTATTACGGCTGTCAGTTGGTTCGCCCCTTTGCCGATTTCGACGATCAACATGACCCGACCTCAATGAATCGCATCGTCAAGGCTCTGGGCGGCGAAACCATCGACTGGCCCCTCAAGACCAGATGTTGCGGCGGTTCATTGACTGGAACGATACAGGATGTCGGTCTGAGATTGAGCTACATCTTACTGAATGAGGCAAAAAAGCGCGGCAGCGACGTCATCATCACTGCCTGCCCGCTCTGCCAGTTCAATCTGGAATGTTATCAGCCGCAAATAGCAAAACGATTCGGCGGCGGCGGCGAAATTCCGGTTGTCTATTTCACCCAGTTGATGGGCATTGCCTTCGGTCTTGAACAGCGCAAGCTGGGCATGAACCGTCTCTTTGTCCGGCTTCAGCCGTCAAATGAATTGCGAGAAGTTGCAGGAGGTCAGCATGTCCACAGTTGATATAAATCCCAATGGCGCACCGAAAATCGGTGTGTATGTCTGTCACTGCGGTATCAATATCGCCCATATGGTCGATATCAACAGCACCGTCGAATTTGCCGCCAAATTGCCCCATGTGACGATTGCCAAAGAATATAAATTCATGTGCTCCGATCCGGGACAGGAATTGATACAGGAAGATATCCGCTCCGGTAAGATCGACCGCGTCGTGGTTGCCTCGTGCTCGCCCCTGATGCATGAACCGACTTTCCGGCGGGCCATGGTGGCGGCTAATGCCAACGCGTTCTTGTTCCAGATGGCCAATATCCGCGAGCATGTGAGCTGGGTCACCAAAGATAAAGCGGCTGCGACCGAAAAAGCCAAGGCGCTGATTGCCGCGGCGGTCGCGCGGGTCGCCTGGCACCGTCCGCTGGAGCAGAGCCGGGTGCCGGTTAATCCCAATGTCCTGGTGGTCGGAGGCGGTATCGCCGGAATTCATGCCGCTCTCACCATGGCCGATTCCGGCCGCAAGGTCTTCCTGGTCGAGCGCGAACCGACTATCGGCGGGCACATGGCCCAGTTCGACAAGACTTTCCCGACTCTCGACTGCTCCGCCTGTATCCTGACGCCGAAAATGTCGGCGGTGCGTTCGCATCCCAATATCACTCTCTGGACCTATTCCGAGATCGATAATGTGCAAGGATATGTGGGCAATTTCAAGGTGAAAGTAAAACGCAAACCGCGCTATGTCATCGAGGATCAATGCGTCGGCTGCCTCGACTGCATCGAGGCCTGCATTTTCAAGAAAGGCAAAACGCCCGATGAATTCAATGTCGGCCTGAGCAAACGCAAGCCGATCTATGTACCTTTCCCGCAAGCGACGCCGCTGGTGGCGGTGATTGATCCCGAAGACTGCGCCCATTTCCGCACCGGCAAGTGCAAGAAAACGTGTGTCGAAGTCTGCCAGAAGAATGCGATTGATTTAGAACAGACAGCCGAAATAAAGGAAATCGATGTCGGCGCCATTATCCTGGCCACCGGCTACCGGGCTTTCGACGCCTCGCGCATTTCACGCTACGGTTACGGCAAGTACCCCAATGTCTATTCCAGTCTTGAAGTGGAACGGCTGACCAATGCCGCCGGGCCGACCGGTGGGGAAATTGTCATGAGGGATGGCAAGAAACCCAAGGCGGTCGGGGTCGTGCATTGTGTCGGAAGCCGCGACAATAAAACCAATAAGTACTGCTCCAAGGTGTGCTGTATGTACTCTCTCAAACTGGCACATCTGGTCAAGGAGCGTACGGGAGCGGAAATTTACAATTTCTATATTGATATGCGGACGCCCGGCAAGGGTTATGAGGAATTCTACGAGAAACTCTTGATGGAAGATGTCCACTTCATCCGCGGCCGGGTGGCCGAAGTCACCGACTGGGCCATGACCCCCGAGGAAGAAGGGCATCTGGTTATCCGGGCCGAGGATACGTTGATCGGGTCGGTCCGCCGCATCCCGGTCGATATGGTCATACTCTCGGTTGGTCTTGAGCCGCAGACTGATCATGAGGATGTCCGCCGGATGTTCAATATCAGTTGCAGTCGTGAAGGCTGGTTCCTGGAGCGGCATCCCAAACTGGCTCCCGTGTCAACCTTCACCGACGGTGTTTTTCTGGCCGGGGCCTGCCAGGGACCAAAGGATATTCCCGAGAGTGTCGCCCAGGCCGGGGCGGCGGCGGCCGAGGCACTGGCGCTGGTTGATAAAGGCTTCGTGCAACTGGAACCGAACACTGCTTATGTTCAGGCCGAACACTGCTCCGGGTGCCATACCTGTATCAATCTCTGCCCGTACAGCGCCATCAATTTCATCGCGGAAAAGCATGCGGCCGAAGTGAACGGGGCCATGTGCAAGGGCTGCGGGACATGTGTGGCGGCCTGTCCGTCAGGCGCCCTGCAGCAGAATCTTTTCACCGATGAACAGATTTTCCATGAAATCGAAGGAGTCATCAATTATGTCTGATGCTGAAAATAAAACCAACGGATTCGAGCCGCGGATTGTTGCCTTCTTCTGCAACTGGTGTACCTATACTGCCGCCGATCTGGCCGGCACCGCCCGGATGCAGTACTCGGCCAATGTCCGCGTGATTCGCGTCATGTGCTCGGGACGGATCGATGCCCAGTTTATCGTCAAAGCTTTCCGCGAAGGGGCCGACGGTGTCCTGATCGGCGGCTGCCATCCCGGTGACTGCCATTATCAGGAGGGCAATTACAAGGCGCTGCGAAGAATGACGCTGCTTAAGAGATACATGGCCGCCATGGGTATCGAGCCGGAACGACTGCGAATGGAATGGATCGCCGCTTCCGAAGGCGACAAGGTCCAGAAGGTCATCAACCAGATGACCGAGCAGGTTCGCCGACTGGGGCCGCTTCATCTGGAACCGATGACTGTCGCGGCGCTTCACGAGCCGACCGCCGGATCGGCCAAAAATGTAACCGCCGTGCAAGGAGGGACGCCATGAGTAAACCCAAAGTTGCCTTTTACTGGTGTGCCTCATGCGGCGGCTGTGAGGAAGCGGTTGTCGATCTGGCCGAAGATATTCTTCAGGTCGTCGGAGCGGTCGATATTGTTTTCTGGCCGGTCGCACTTGATTTCAAGAAGAGTGATGTTGAAGCGATGGCGGACGGTGAGATAGTCGTCAGCTTTATCAACGGAGCCGTCCGTTCTTCGGAGCAGCATGAGATGGTCGAGTTACTGCGCCGGAAATCACAAATCGTGATAGCCTTCGGAAGCTGCGCCCATCTGGGCGGAATTCCCGGTCTGGCCAACACCTTCAATCGACAGGAGATGATCGAGGAAGTCTATTTCAATGCACCCTCAGTCGTCAATGATGAAAAAATGGTGCCGAAACTGGCCTATGACACCGGCAACGGAATCTTGACCCTTCCCCTATTATGGGACACGGTCAAGTCGCTCGATCAGGTTATCAAGGTGGAGTACTATCTGCCCGGCTGCCCGCCGCCGGTCAAACTGATAAAAGAAGCGGTCGGGGCTATTCTCAGCGGGCAGCTGCCCGCTCCGGGAGCGGTTCTCGCACCGGATATTTCCCTCTGTGAGGAATGCGAACGCCGCGACACCAAACCGGAAAAAATGGCTCTGAAGAGTTTCAAGCGGCCCTTCGAAATAGAAATCGATCAGGAAAAATGCCTTCTCGCCCAGGGTCTGCTCTGCCTGGGTCCGGTAACCCGTCAGGGTTGCGGGTCGGCCTGCCCCAAAGGCAATATGCCCTGCACCGGATGCATGGGGCCGACCAGTCGCGTAATCGATTTCGGCGCCAAAGCGCTTTCGGCTTTTGCATCCATGGCCGATTCGAACGATGACCGGGAGATCATCGAAATCCTGAGTCAGATTGTCGATCCGGTCGGAACCTTCCACCGGTACAGCCTTCCGGCCTCAATGATGCATCGGCGCTATCAACCTTCCGTTCCAGGAGAAAACAGCCATGAATGAAAGAATCGTTATAGATCCCATCACGCGGCTCGAGGGGCACGGCAAAATCGATATCATCCTGAATGACAGCGGCGGTGTTGACAGAGCCTACCTTCAGGTGCCGGAGCTGCGCGGTTTTGAAAGATTCGCTCAGGGGCGCCCGGCCGAGGATATGCCGCAAATCACCTCGCGTATTTGCGGCGTCTGCCCGACGGCTCATCATATGGCCGGGACCAAGGCTCTCGATGACCTGTACAAAGTCGAGCCGCCGCCGGCCGCCAAAAAAATAAGGGAACTGGTTTACAATATCTTTTATGTCGAGGATCATGCCCTGCATTTCTTCTTTCTGGCCGGGCCCGATTTTGTCGTCGGGCCGAAAGCGCCCAAAGCGGAACGGAATATTCTGGGCGTTCTCGGCAAAGTCGGGCAGGAAATCGGCCTGAAGGTAATCGGCACGCGCAAACAGTTGCGCGACCTGATGACCATGATAATGGGTAAGACCATTCATCCTGTCTTCGGTCTGCCGGGCGGCATTTCCAAGCCGATTGCAAAGGGCGACCAGCAGAAGATTATCGATGCTGCCGAGGTTGCGGTAGAATTTGCGCAATTCAGCCTGAAAATCTTCAATGATGTTGTTCTCAACAATCCTGAGTACATGGAACACATTACCTCGGATATCTATACCCATAAGACATATTACATGGGTATGGTGGATCAGAACAATAAGGTGAATTTCTATGATGGGCCGATCCGGGTGGTCGATCCGGACGGCAAAGAGCTGTGCAAATTTCCGCACGGCAAATACCTGGATCATATCGCGGAGCATGTCGAGCCGTGGAGCTATATGCGTTTCAGCTACCTTAAGGATATCGGCTGGAACGGCTTTGCCGACGGCCCCGACAGCGGCATCTTTGCCGTGGCGCCGCTGGCCCGCCTGAATGCCGCCGATGGCATGGCCACGCCGTTGGCCCAGGAAGCTTATGAACAGTTTTATCAAACCTGCGGCGGCAAACCGGTGCATTTCACACTGGCCACAAGCTGGGCCAGGTTGATCGAAATGCTTTACAGCGCCGAGCGGATGAGAGAGCTGGCGAGCGATCCGGAAATTGTCAATCCCAAAGTGCATAACATACCTACCGAAAAGCCGGTCGAGGGTGTCGGAATTGTCGAAGCTCCTCGCGGGACCCTTATTCATCATTATCAGACCGATGAAAAAGGGGTGATTACCAAGGCCAACCTGATTGTGGCGACACAGAATAACTCCGCCAGGATCGCCCTGTCGGTCGATAAGGCGGCCAAAGGCCTGATTAAAAACGGTCAGGTCGATGACGGAATTTTGAACATGGTGGAGATGGCTTTCCGGGCCTATGACCCCTGCCACGGCTGCGCCACACATGCCTTGCCGGGGCAGATGCCGTTAGCGGTCAGGGTTTTTGACAGCAACCACCATATGATCCGGGATATTCGCCGCAGGTGAGCCATGAAACCGCTGATTTTATGTTTGGGCAACGACTTGCTTGGTGACGACGGCATCGGCATTCTGGCCGCCGAGAAACTGCAGACCATGCTCAACGGCCAAGCCGATGTGGTCGCCACCGGCATGCATGGGGTGGCGCTCCTTGATCTTCTGGTCGGATACCGACAGGTTATAATAATCGACGCCATTCAAATGTCCGGTTTTTCGCCCGGGTCGGTTATCGAACTCGAACTGGGCGACTTAAGAACGGTTATGAGTCCGTCACCCCATTATACCGGATTGCCCGAATTAATATTATTGGCGGAACAGATGCAGCTTGACTTCCCGGAAGAAATAAAAATCTTTGCGGTTGAAGTTGATGATCCTTACACTGTGGGTAAGGAAATGAGCGCGGCGGTGTCAAAATCGTTGAAGAAGCTGATACCGTGCGTCATGGCTTATATAAACTGGTGGCAAGACAGGGCTTTTCATGCATGAACTGCGTGTGGCAACTGAGATAATTGAGATTGTGCAAAATGAGATGAACCGGCTGAAACTGTCCGGAATCAAAGAAGTCGGCCTTCGTCTGGGAGCCCTGTCCGGGTTTGATGCCGGTGCGCTCTCTTTCAGTTTCGAGGCGGCCGTTGTCGATACCCCTCTTGACGGAGCCGTGCTTAAAATCGAGCAGGTTCCGGTTAAGGGAAACTGCCGCTCCTGCCTCAAAGATTTTGAAGTAAATGAGTTTGTTTTTATATGTCCTTTTTGCGGTTCGACCGATATGTATTTAGTACAGGGGGAAGAACTTGATATTACATACCTTGTCGAAAAATAATGGGGCACGATTACAAAAACGGAAATGATATGGATGAGAAGATAAAAGTAGAAAAAAAGGTTCTGTCGGAAAATGACCGGCTGGCCGCCGAGATCAGGGCCGATCTTGCCGGGAAGAAAATTCTCTCCCTCAATCTGGTCAGTTCACCCGGATCCGGGAAAACCTCCCTGCTTGAAAGAACCCTGAAGGAGATGGGCCGGAAGTTGAACATGGCGCTGATTGCGGGCGATGTCCAGACGGAAAATGATGCCGACCGTCTGACCAGGGCCGGCGGCCGCATTGTCCGGCCGATTGTCACCGGCGGCGCCTGTCATCTCGATGCCAAAATGATCGGTAATGTCCTGGACAAGATTGATCTGGCCGGCACCGATGTTCTCTTTATCGAAAATGTCGGTAACCTCGTATGTCCGTCAAGCTATGATCTTGGTGAAGATATGAAGGTGGTATTAATCAGCACCACTGAAGGTGATGACAAGCCGCTTAAATATCCGGCCATGTTTCGCCGTTCCTCGGTCATGATAGTCAACAAAATCGACCTGCTGGGACTTTCCGATTTTGATCCGGAAAAGGTCAAAAAAAATGCCCGAACCATAAACGCCGCTCTGAAAATATTTGAAGTCTCCTGCCGAACCGGCGAGGGGCTTGATGTCTGGTACAAATGGCTCGTTGAGGCCGCGCAAAAGAAGAAAAAAGCCTGAGCTTTTGGAGCAATATTATGAGGTACTTTACTCATAATGGAAAAGACTATGAAGTTGATGCCCTGGGTTATCTGCTGAATCCCGAGGAATGGGATGAGAATTTTGCCGAGGGCATGGCGCCGCAGGTGCGGATCGAAGGCGGTCTGACCGAAGCTCACTGGAAAGTTATCCGCTTTATCCGCAACAGCTTCGATAAAATGAACAACTGCCCCCTGGTATATGTCGCCTGCCGCAAAAATGATATCGGGCTCGGCGACCTGAGAAAGCTCTTTCCGACCGGTTATCTTCGCGGAGCCTGCAAACTGGCCGGGGTCACTTACCGCGAGGGATACTTCCAGAAAAACTGGATCGAAGAACATATCGTGCATCATGTCCGGATGTATGAGAAAAAGATATATAAGACAGATGTCTATGGCTTCCTGGTCGATTTCAACGACTGGGATGAAAACTTCGCCCTCCACAAGGCCTTTGAAATGAAGATGCCCGAGTATCTCACAAAGAAACACTGGGAAATTATACTTTTCATGAGAGATTATTTTTCGAGAACGGGCGAGATTCCGACCATCTACGCCACCTGCGAGAGCAATAATATCGGCCTGGAGGAACTGGAAAAGCTGTTCCCCGACGGCTACCACCGCGGGGCGGTCAAAGTCGCCGGATTGAGAGATGCTTAGAGGAAGAAACATGGTTATGAAAGGAGCCTTTAATCAATCTAATCAGAACTTTTTCTGTTGACAATATTATTGGCGCACATTATATTGTGTTAAGTTTGTGAAATAAATCACAAAGTCGGGAGTGCCATTGAATAACGAAACTAAATCAGTGATAGAACGGAAAGATTTCCAGGCCCTTTTTGATGCTCTGAGCGCCGAAGGGTACAATATTTCCGGGCCGACCGTCAGAGATAACGCTGTTGTCTATGATGAAATCAATTCTGCCGATGAGCTTCCCATCGGCTGGACGGATCGGCAGGAAGGCGGCAGCTACCGCCTTACAAAGAGTGAAAAGAAGACCTTGTTTGGCTTTATTCTGGGTCCCTACACCTGGAAAAAACTGCTCTATCCGCCGCGCAAGAAGATGCTGGAAGCCGCGCGAAACGGACACAGTTTTGAAATCAAAAGTTCGGATGCGAAGCCGGCCAAAAAAGCCTTGATCGGTGTCCGGCCGTGCGAGCTTCAGGCCATTGCCATCCAGGATAAGATTCTTCGTGACGGCCAGTATTCCGACCCGGAATATGACGCCGTCCGCCGAAATTTGTTCATCGTGGCCGTCAACTGCACCAATCCCGGGAATAATTGCTTTTGCGCCTCGATGAACAGCGGCCCCGCGGCAGCCGGCGGCTTTGATCTGGCCCTGACCGAAATCCTTGAAAGCGGCAAGCATTATTTTGTCGTCGAAGCCGGTTCCAGGGCGGGGAACAAAGTGCTGGAAAAAGTCGCGCATCGGCCCGCCGAAAACCATGAATCGGGTAATGCCGAAAAGGCGGTCAAAGAGGCCTCGTCGAAAATGGGACGCAGCCTTGACATGAAAGGTCTCAAGGAGATTCTTTATGAAAATTTTGACAGCCATCACTGGAACGAAATCGTCAAGCGCTGCCTGACCTGCGGCAATTGCACCATGGTTTGCCCCACCTGTTTCTGCTGCAATATCGAGGATACAACCGATCTGGGCGGCGATCAGGCCGAAAGATGGCGCTGCTGGGATTCCTGTTATACGGTTGATTTTTCATATATACACGGGGGCAGCATTCGGGCGACCGCATCATCGCGATATCGTCAGTGGCTGATGCACAAGATCGCTTACTGGCAGGATCAGTTTGGAACACCCGGTTGTGTCGGCTGCGGGCGGTGTATTACCTGGTGCCCGGTCGGTATCGATATCACCGCGGAAGCCGCCGCTATCCGTGAGAAGGCATAAAAATTATACCTTTTTTTATGAGGGTTTGAGCCATGGAAAATCTTGAGCGAATCTTAATGGAACACCCCTTCTTGGCGGGGATGAATCCGAAGCATATCCAGACTCTTGTCGGATGTGCGTCGAATGTCGTTTTCAAGGAAAACGAATACATTTTCAAAGAGGGCAAAGATGCCAACTCCTTTTACTTTATCCGGCATGGCCGGGTTCAGATCGAAACTCATGTTCCCCAGAAGGGTCCGATCATAATCCGTTCGCGCGAAGCCGGCGAAATCCTGGGTTGGTCATGGCTGGTTCCGCCGTACAAGTGGCACTTCGATGCCCGGGCCGTGGAACTGACCCGCGCCATTGTGCTTGACGGAAAATGCCTCCGCGACAAGTGCGAGCTGGATCATGATCTCGGATATGAAATAATGAAAAGATTCAATATTATCATCGCTGAAAGACTGGAAGCGACAAGATTTCAGTTAATGGATGTGTATGGCAAAAATGCAAAGTAAAGATAAAACAACAGGCATAACCGCGGCCGAACCGATGCTGGTGAAACCATATACCATTCATCGGGTGGTCCGGGAAACATTCGACACTTTCTCCCTCGAGCTTGGCCCGAAATCGGGACGCGATACAATAAAATTTGCCCCGGGCCAGTTCAACATGCTTTATATGTATGGTGTTGGGGAAGTGCCGATATCCATCAGCGGTGACCCCACCAAGGAGGGGCCTCTGGTGCATACGACCCGCGCCGTCGGAACGGTTACCAAAGCCATGAAGGACCTCAAGGTTGCCGATACTATCGGTGTCAGGGGGCCCTATGGCGCGGCCTGGCCGGTCAAAGAGGCCGAAGGCCATGATGTGGTTATAGTTGCCGGCGGTATCGGCCTGGCGCCGCTTCGCCCGGTGATATATTACGTTCTTCATAACAGAAATAAGTACGGTAAGATTGTCCTTCTCTATGGCACCCGGACGCCCGAGGATATGCTTTATCGCAAACAACTGGAAAAGTGGCGGAGCCGTTTCGATCTCGAAACTTATCTCACCGTGGATCGGGCCACCGGCACCTGGCGCGGTAATGTGGGCGTGGTCACCACCCTGATCGGGAGGGCGCCCTTCGATCCGCTGCATTGCGTGGCTATGGTATGCGGTCCGGAAATTATGATGAGATATACTGTTCTTGAACTGCTGAAACGAGGCGTGACCGAGGATAAAACATACATATCGATGGAGCGTAACATGAAATGCGGCATCGGCATGTGCGGCCACTGCCAGCTCGGATCCACCTTCGTCTGCAAGGATGGGCCGGTCTATCGTTTCGACAGTATGAGAGATGTCTTCTCAATGTGGGAAATGTAACATGAGTCCAATAAAAAAACCAAAACTTGCTGTATGGAAGTTTGCTTCCTGTGACGGCTGCCAGTTATCGCTGCTCGATTGCGAGGATGAACTGCTGGCCGTCGCCAATGCCGTGCACATTGCCAATTTCCCGGAGGCATCCCGCGCCGTTGTCAATGGGCCGTATGATATTTCGCTGGTGGAAGGTTCCATAACGACGCCCCATGATGCCGAGCGAATACATAAAATCCGGCGTATCTCCAAGGTTCTGATAACAATCGGGGCCTGTGCCACCTCCGGAGGCATCCAGGCGCTTCGTAATTTCAAAGATGTCAATGACTTTATCTCGATTGTTTATGCTAATCCGAGTTATATCGAAACGCTGAACAAATCGACACCGATTGCCGACCATGTCTTTGTCGATTTTGAATTGCGCGGATGCCCGATCAATAAATATCAATTGGTCGAAGTGCTCAACGCTTACCTGAACGGCCGCAAGCCGAACATTCCGTCATACAGTGTTTGTGTCGAATGTAAAAGAAAGGGTAATGTCTGTGTCATGGTCGCATCCGGCGACGCCTGTCTCGGCCCGGTGACCCAGGCCGGCTGTGGCGCCCTCTGTCCCGCCTATCTGCGCGGCTGTTTTGGATGTTTCGGGCCGAAGGAAACGCCCAACACGTCGTCACTGGCCGACTGGTATGAGAAGCTTAAAATGTCGCAGAGCGACATCGTCAGAGCATTTCGCGGCTTCAATGCCTTTGCCGAGCCGTTTCGGAAGGAGAGCGAGGCACATGAAAAATAAAGTTATCAAAGTCGATTATCTCGCCCGGGTCGAGGGCGAGGGCAGATTGCTGATCAAAATAAAGGGTGATACCGTTTCCGATATTAAATTCAATATCATCGAGCCGCCCCGATTTTTTGAGGCCTTCCTGCGCGGCCGCAAATTCACCGAGGCGCCCGACATAACCGCCCGGATCTGCGGTATCTGCCCCATTGCCTATATGATGTCCGCCTCTCATGCTATGGAAAGTATCTGCGGCGTAAAAGTGGACGGACAGCTTCGCGCCCTGCGCCGCCTGATTTACTGCGGCGAATGGATCGAATCACACGCCCTGCATATATACATGCTGCATGCCCCCGATTTTCTCGGCTATGAGGATGCCATCCAGATGGCCAAAGATCACCCCGAGGCGGTCAAGAATGCCCTGAAGCTCAAGAAAATCGGCAATGACCTGATGATTCTGCTCGGCGGACGGGAAATTCATCCGATCAACCCGAAGATCGGCGGCTTCTACAAAGTGCCGACCAAGAAGCAGCTCGAGGAAATGGTCGAACCGTTGAAATGGGCGCTGAATATGTCGCTCGAGACAGTCAAGTTTACGGCCGGCCTGACATTCCCCGAACTGGAAAGGGATTACGAATTTGTCTCATTGCGGCATCCCGACGAGTATCCCATAACTGAAGGATACATTGTATCCAACAAGGGGATCGACATCGAGCTGAGCAAATTCTTCGACTACTTCGAAGAGCAGCATGTGGCGCACTCCACTTCACTGCATGCCGTCGTCAAGGGGCGTGATGATTATCATACCGGCCCGCTGGCCCGGTATGCCAATAATTATGACAAGCTGACGCCGAAAGCGCTCAAGGCGGCCAAAGATGTCGGCCTGCCCAAAGTGGTGCTCAATCCCTTCAAGAGCATAATTGTCCGCGCCGTTGAGCTGGTCGTTGCCTGCGAAGAAGCGCTCAGGATTATCGAGAACTACGAAATGCCGAAAAAGGCGAGTGTCGAAGTGAAGCCGAAAGCCGGTGTCGGTTTCGGTATCACCGAGGCGCCGCGGGGTATCTGCGTGCATCGCTATGAAATAGATGACGACGGCATTATCAAGAATGCCCGTATCCTGGCGCCGACATCGCAGAACCAGAAGGCGATCGAGAAAGATCTCCGCAAATTCGTGGAAAATCATCTCGATCTGCCGCAGGATAAATTAACCTGGCAATGCGAACAAACTATTCGTAATTATGATCCGTGCATTTCGTGCTCCTGTCATTTCCTGAAACTCGAAATCGAGCGCGAATGATGCTCAAGGGACCATGACGATAAAGCACCCCATATTGGTTATCGGGGTCGGAAATGATTTTCGTTCCGACGATGCCGTCGGATTATATGTCGCCCGGGAGATAAATAAGAAGGGCCTGAAAAATACGACGATCATCGAGGGTATCAACGATGGGACCTCGATGATCGAGGCCTGGAAAGGAATTTCCCGGGCAATTGTTATTGATTGTGTCCACTCCGGAGGCGAGCCGGGCAAAATATACCGTTTCGACGCTCTTAGCGAGAATATCCCTGAAAATTACTTTCCCGGCCTGTCCACGCATGCATTCAATATCACCGCTGCGATCGCGCTGGCCCGAAATATTGATTATCTGCCGGACAATCTGATAATCTATGGTATTGAAGGGGAAAACTTCGGCACCGGCCAGGGATTGTCCGATAGGGTTCATAAAAGCGCCGACGAAGTGATAAAACAAATAGCCGATGAAATCCGCCGGGCGTTCGAGGGCAGTTCAAAATAGTCTTTCCACCGTTGGATGGTTTTTTGTGAAACGTCTGTTGATCAAAATAGAGGGGACAGTGCAGGGGGTTGGCTTTCGACCCTTTGTCTATCGCCTTGCCAATGAACTTGAATTGCACGGCTGGGTCGGCAATTCGCCGCAGGGGGTGGAAATCGATATTGAAGGGGACGAGAATAATATTGACCGATTCGTCAATCGTCTCGACACCGAAAAACCGCCTCTGGCCCTGATTAATCATAAGGAAATGGCCGATCTCGATCCGGTCGGGCATAAGGAATTTATCGTTCGCATCAGTGGCAATGGCGGCAGCAAGACCGCCCTGGTGCTTCCCGATATCGCCACCTGCCAAAAATGTCTGGACGACATCTTTGATCCATCCAACCGGCGTTTTCGCTACCCATTTACAAATTGCACCAATTGCGGGCCTCGTTACAGCATCATCTATACGCTCCCTTATGATCGCGGCAACACTACCATGAAAATTTTCCCGATGTGCCGCCGCTGCCGTGAGGAATACGAGGATCCATCGAATCGCAGATTCCACGCCCAGCCCAATGCCTGCCCCGAATGCGGGCCGCATCTGCAGTTGTGGAGCAATAGCGGCGATGTTCTGGCGATGCATGATGATGCCCTGATGGCTGCCTGCGAAGCGATCAAACAGGGAAAGATACTCGCCCTTAAAGGCCTTGGCGGTTTTCAACTGCTGGTTGACGCCCGCAATGATGACGCGGTGAAACTATTGCGTAAACGCAAAGCCCGTGAGGAAAAATCGCTGGCCCTGATGTACCCGTCAATGGAAGTTGTCTTACGCGATTGTGAATTATCGATTGCCGAGAGAGAGCTGCTGTTATCACCGCCGTCACCGATAACCTTGCTCCGAAGCAATTCCAATAGCGAAATCGCCGCTTCCGTGGCGCCGGGCAATCCTTACCTGGGAGTGATGCTGCCCTACACGCCATTGCATCATCTGCTGATGGCCGAACTGTCATTCCCGATTGTCGCCACCAGCGGCAACTTGTCCGACGAGCCGATTTGCATCGATGAGAATGAAGCTCTTCAACGACTGGGTGATATTGCCGACCTGTTCCTGATGCATAACCGGCCTATTGCAAGACAGATGGATGATTCCATCGTCCGCCTGATGAACGGTCAACCGATGGTCATGCGCAATGCCCGCGGCTATGCCCCGACACCCGTCAGTCTGACAAATCATGTTTCCCCCATTCTGGCGGTTGGCGCCCATCTAAAAAACTCAGTGGCCATTGCAAATGGAAACCATGCTTTCGCCAGCCAGCATATCGGTGATCTGGAGACCGCCGAAGCCTTCGAAGCCATGAAACGAGTAACCGCCTCATTATCAGATATATATGATTTCAAACCAGCGATGGTCGTGTCGGATCTTCATCCCGATTATTTGTCCACGCGTTTTGCCGACAACATGGGCCTGCCGGCAAGAAAAGTTCAGCATCATGTGGCCCATGTTCTATCCTGCATGGCGGATAATCGACTCAGTGAGCCGGTTCTGGGTGTCTCCTGGGACGGCACCGGCCTCGGCCCGGATAAAACAATCTGGGGCGGCGAATTTTTTCAGGTAACCGGAAAGAAAATCAGGCGCATCGCCCATTTGAGATGTTTCCCTCTGCCCGGCGGCGATTATGCCGTCCGGGAGCCGCGGCGATCCGCACTCGGATTGTTATATGAGGTTTTTGGCAGTGATGTTTTCGCGATGAAAGAGCTTGCGCCGCTCATGTCATTCGATAATTCCGATACCGCGGTCTTAAGAACCATGCTGGAGAAAAATATTAACACTCCCCGAACCTCGAGCGCCGGAAGGCTATTCGATGCCGTTTCCGCAATTCTGGGCATCTGCCAGGTCTCCCGCTATGAGGGCCAGGCAGCCATGATGCTTGAATTTGCGGCTGATTCCGAGCCTGACGAGAAGTCATACACATTCAGGTTAATCTCGGAAGAATCGAAAAGCATCGTTGACTGGCAGCAAATTATACATGATATTTTCACGGATATGCATAATGTGGCGGCTCCGGGGCGAATCGCTTCCAGGTTTCAAAATACGCTGGCGGATATTATATTGGCTATAGCGGAAAATATTGGAGAGAAAAATGTCGTGCTGACCGGCGGCTGTTTTCAGAACAAATATTTGACCGAGAAAACAATCAGCCGTCTCGAGTCGGCCGGATTTAAACCATACCGGCATCACCGCATCCCGCCCAATGACGGCGGCATCGCCATCGGGCAGATCATGGCGGCGGCCGGCGGAATAGAATTGGAACTGTAATATGTGTCTTGCCATACCGGGAAAAGTTGTCAGTATAGAATCGGATGATTCTCTTTCGAGGACCGGAAAAGTCAGTTTCGGCGGGGTTCTCAAAGAGATCAACCTGACCCTCGTGCCCGAAGCCGGGATCGGGAATTATGTTCTGGTGCATGCCGGTTTTGCCATCAGCACCGTCAATGAAGAAGAGGCCAATCAAACCTTCGAATATCTTCGTCAAATAGAAGAATTGGGAAATTCCGGGGATAATGATTCGTGAAGTATATCGATGAATTCCGCGATCCGGTGACGGCCGCCCGTTATGTCAGGCAAATCGCCAGGATTACCACCCGTAACTGGACCATTATGGAAGTCTGCGGCGGGCAGACCCATGCTATTCTCAAAAGCGGTATCGATCAACTCCTGCCCAAAAAAATTGAACTGCTTCATGGGCCCGGCTGCCCCGTATGTGTGACTCCGGTCGAACTGGTCGATATGGCGGTGGCAATTTCATCAAGACCGAATGTCATCTTCTGTTCATTCGGCGATATGATGCGCGTTCCCGGAAGCAGCAAAGACCTGCTGTCGGTCAGAGCCGAAGGCGGCGATATCCGCACCGTCTATGCGCCGACCGACACGATTAAGATCGCCCGTGACAATCCGGGAAAAGAAGTGGTTTTTTTCGGCATCGGCTTCGAAACCACCGCTCCAGCCAATGCCTCACTGGTTTATCAGGCCAGGCAATTGAATTTAAAAAATCTTTCGATACTCATGGCCCAGGTGCTTATTCCCCCCGCCATGGAGGCTATTCTCGGCGCGCCCGGAAACAATGTTCAGGGTTTTTTGGCCGCCGGACATGTCTGTTCGGTGGTTGGATTTGAAGACTATGAAAAGATTGTTTCCAGATACAGAATCCCCATTGTGGTGACCGGCTTTGAACCGATCGATATTCTTCAGGGCATATATATGACGATTGCCCAGCTCGAAGAGGGCCGCGCCGAGGTTGAAAATCAGTACCGGCGTGCCGTCCGCCGGGAAGGAAACCTTGAAGCGAAAAAAATTATCGGCGAAGTGTTTACTGTCGTCGACCGCAAATGGCGCGGTCTTGGCATTATTAAAAAAAGCGGTCTGGCCCTTTGCGAAAAGTATCTTGAATTCGATGCCGCCAAACGCTTCGGGCTGGAGGATATGTGTGCCGAGGAGTCCGCCGAGTGTATCAGCGGGCTGATTCTTCAGGGAAAAAAGAAGCCGTTCGAATGTTCCGTTTTTGGGACCAAATGCACCCCGGAGCATCCACTGGGGGCGACCATGGTCTCATCGGAAGGCGCCTGCGCCGCATACTATCGTTACCGAAAAGCCGGACCCGAATCAATGGGCCATCAATTGGGATAAAATGCCATGAATGATAAAAAATATAGCGGACTAAACTGCCCCATACCGATCTCCGATTATCCGCATGTCCTGCTGGCGCACGGCGGCGGGGGCAGGTTGATGCATCAATTGATCGATAAAATTTTTGCCGCCACTTTTGCCAATCCCCACCTTGAGACCGCGCATGATGGCGCTGTTTTGAAAATAAAAGGGAATCGTCTCGCCTTTACGACCGACTCATATGTGGTCGATCCGTTGTTCTTTCCCGGAGGTGATATCGGCAAACTGGCCATCGATGGTACTGTCAATGACCTGGCCATGTGCGGGGCACGGCCGCTGTACCTCAGCGCAGGATTTATTATCGAAGAAGGATTTTCCATGGATTCGCTATGGAGAGTAGCGCTTTCGATGAGAGAAGCCGCCGATCAGGCCGCTGTCAGCATCGTTACCGGTGATACCAAGGTTGTCGATAAGGGCCGCGGGCACGGTCTGTTTATAAATACCGCCGGGGTCGGCGTTATTGAACATGAGCTGACTATTGCACCATCGTCGGTCCGACCCGGTGATGTCGTCATTATCAACGGCGATATCGGACGGCACGGCATGGCCATCATGGCCCGCCGCGAGGGGCTTGCCTTTGAGACCACCATCGAGAGCGACTGCGCCCCACTGGCCGCAACCGTGCTGAAACTGCTTGACCGCGGAATTAATATTCACTGTTTGCGTGATCTGACCAGAGGCGGTCTGGCCGCTTCGCTGGTCGAGATCGCTTCGACCTCAAGCTGCCGTATAGAAGTTGAGGAGAACAAGATTCCGGTCTGCGATCAGGTGCGCGGCGCTTGCGAAATTCTCGGGTTTGATCCGATTTATGTCGCCAATGAAGGACGCATGGTCATCTTTGTCCCGGACAAAGATGCCGATAAAGTCATGGATATTTTGCACGAGGAATCGCTCTGGCCGGAAGCGGCGATTATCGGAAAAGTCAGCGGGAAGAACGACGGTATCGTAACCATGAAAAGCATCATCGGCGCCGATCGTATCATCGATATGCTCAGCGGCGAGCAACTGCCGCGAATCTGCTGAAAACCCGCCTTACTTCACTTCGTCGTCGAGTTTTCTCAATTCACGTAAAATTCCCAGCGGGCTGGATCCGGCCGCCAGTTTGGCAATTTTGTCCATCCGTGCCTGGTCGGTTTCGAATTTTTTGCGCAGTCTTTCCTGGAATGCTTCTTTCAGCTTCTCAAGGAGCATATCCAGTTCGTACGGCTTAGGGAGATAGCTGAATGCGCCCAGCTTGGTGCATTCTACCGCCGAATCGACCGAGCCGTGACCGGTCAGGATAATCACCTCGAGATATTTATGCTCTTTTTTGAGAATTTCCAGCACCTGCGTGCCGTCCATGCCGGGCATTTTTAGATCCAGCAGGGCCAGGTCAAACTTGCCGGTCTTGGCGGCCTCGATCGCCTCCAGTCCGCTCTTGGCCTTGGTGACGCCGAACCCGCGAAGTTCCAGCCTTTGCGCAATGGAATCGAGAAATTTTACCTCGTCATCGACAATGAGTAGTTTGATATTATCCGTCATATTAATATCCTTTGTTTTCTAAAATCCCAAAAACTGCCAGTACCCGAGAATCACCCAGAACCAGAGCACGGCGAACGACAACAGCAATATAACAAAACCGTGCTTAAAAAAGTCACTCAATTTCACGAGCTGCTCTCCGGTTATCGGGTCCTTGGCCATGGCATAGGCGATGGCATTGTTGGGCGTTCCGATGATTAACATATGGGCAAAGGATGATGCAAAAGCGGTCGCCAGACCGATCATCCAGGGATTGGAACCCGATATGGTGGCCATGGGTATGGCGATCGGGCCGATCGCCGAGACGGTGGCGCCGTCACTCATGAAATTGGTGGTAATACCGGTGAACAGGCTGACCGCTATGGCCAGTCCTGAGCCGCTGGTCAGGAAATCGGGCAGGATGTTGATAAAACTGTCGGCCATATACAAGGCTCCGCCGGTTACCGCCAGACCCTTGCCGATGGCGCTGGCGCTGGCATAAAGAAAAACCACATCCCACGGAATATTGGCGATATCCCGCCAGCGCAGTATCCTGAAGACGTTCAGAAAAACGATGCACAGGATGACCGGCCCGCCCATGCCGAATTTATCGCTGCCAAGAATCCACAAGAGAATCAAGCCGATCAGCGCGAACGCCGTTATATATTCATCCCTGTTCATCGGGCCGATTTTCTCCGAAGCATTTCGAACTATTGATGAGACATTCAATTCCTTAACCTTCAGCTTACGACGAAACATAAAGTAGAAATAGGTTGCAATTACCAGACCCATTACAGGCACGAAAGGCAAACCGTATTTCACCCACTCGATGAATGTCGGCGCGTTGCCGTAGTCACTCAGGATGCCGAGCATGACGGCGTTACGTCCGCCGGCCGCAGGTGAGCCGGGGCCGCCGCAGTTGGCTGCAAAACAGATCGAAAGAACGAACATAACCGCCAGCGCCCGGTCCCTCTTGACACCCGCCGCGCGAATTGACGTGATGTAGACCATCATGAAAAGCGGCATGATAAAGGCAATCAGGGCATGCTCGGAGACGAATGAACAGGCCACTCCAAGCATCGGCAGAAACAAGAAAAGAAGCCGCCCGATATTTTTCGATGGGCCCAACAGCAACAGCCCGATCCGGCGATCCAGGCCGGTTTTGCTTATTACCGCCGATACCGCCAGGACACCGAAGATAAAGATTACGGCATCTTTGGCAAACGCCTGGGCAATATCATCCGGCTTTAGAATGCCGAAGAAATACATCATGACACCGGTCAACAAAGCAGTGACACCGACCGGGATAGCGCCGGTGGCCCAGAACAGGGCCGCTACCAGCAGGACACCCAGCATTATCCGTGCCCTGACAGATGTTTCTTCAGGCGTCAGAGCCTCCATTGTTTTCTTGCCCTGGTCATTGGTCACGTTCCTGCCGACTTTGTAATGTGTGCTGTAATATTCGGCGATCGTTTCGCCGTCTTTCATCTGACGGTAGTTGGCAAAACCAAAGTTGGAGTCAGTGACCTGACCGGTCTTAGGTGCCGATAGCAGGGTCATCAGCCTCTGGGGCGAAGGCATAAATATCAAAATAGTGAATAAAAGAATCCCCAGTAAAATAACCCCCGGGCGGGTATTATGTGTCCCAATCAGCCATTTCCAGAGAGAGCCCTTTTCGACCTGCGGGACCTCGTGCCTCGCCATAACATGCACTTTATCTTCGCGTGCGGCATCGATCGTCTTGACAATTTCTTCGAAATCAGTCGGCTTTTCCATATATGAGTAAGCTTCAAGCCTCCCGATTTCCATTGCCGATTGCAGTGACCCAAAGGCCGTCAGCATGATAACCTGAAGTTCCGGTCGGAATGATTTGATCTCGTTAAGAACCTGCTCCCCGTTCATACCGGGCATTTTTCTATCAAGAAGAACGACGTCAATATCCGAATCGGCACGAACCAGTTTTATGGCATCTTCACCGTTATCGACATCGACCGTTTCATATCCTCTCAAGGAAAGACGTTTGGCCAGAGACTCGCGAAACTTGTTCTCATCGTCAACCAAGAGTATTTTTGGCATTTGTCCTCTCCCGCTTAATGCGATCAGTTCAACTCGTCACAGTGCTTCATCTCGTCGGCGATTTCCTGCACGACATCACAAAGCCTGAGCAGCCCCACTATCTTGCCTTTTCTGGTCACCATAATCGAAAGCGTCTGCAGGGCGACAATCCTGTATATGGCCTCGCCCAGAGTGGCCTCTTCGTCGATACTCTCGGTAACCGGGACCATTACGTCTTTGACGATGATATGGCGCGCCCGGCGGCATATGTCGGCCATGCTGTCCTGGAAAAACTGGAAATGATTCATCATGGTGTTGATAAAGTCGGCACTGACGCCGGCTATCGCAAGTTTGCCCATGTCGCCCAGGACATTTCGCTGCGGTTCCAGCGCCCTGAGAAAAGCCAGTTGGCCGATTTTGCCGACCACCTGATTGGTTTCATCCACCACCAAAATGGCCCGGTACGGCTGACGTCTCCGGTCGCGCATCTTCTGCACGCGCTCGAATTTATCCACGGCCTCCAGCAAAGTCGAATCCTGGGGAACCGTCGGATACGACTCCAGCGGCACCATCAACTCTTTCACACGTTTTGTTTTCATCTCTTTCCCCTTGTGGGCTATATTATTTTGTTTTTTTTCCAGCCTGTATCTATCTCAAATTCACTTGCCGTTTTTACGGTGAAGCGGAAGACTTATAATAAAGGTGCTTCCTTTCCCCAGAACACTCTCGACCTCTATTTTCCCGCCCAGACTTTTTATTATACCATAACTTACCGACAATCCCAGCCCGGTTCCCTTGCCGACCTCCTTGGTGGTGTAGAAAGGCAGGAATATCTTTTCCATTTGTTCGGGACTCATTCCGGTCCCTGTATCGGAAATGGTAATGCAGACAAATTTGTTTTGAACAAAGGTGGCCACCGTTATACTGCCCGGGCCGTGCCCGATAGCATCGACACCATTATTAACAATATTCAATATAACCTGCTGCAGTTGATTCCCATCGGTAAACAGTTCCGGGACATCGGCCCCGTAATTTCGGATAATTTCTATATTTGATACGGCCATTTCATGCCCCAGAATGCCATCCAGGACGCCGTCGATCAGCTTATGAATAGTCAGCTGTTTCAGATCCATCTCGGTTCGACGAACAAATCCGAGAAGCTTTCGGGTAATATCGCGGCAGCGGAACACCGACTCATGGATATTGTCGAGGTGCGGAATCAAGTCCTCACATTTCAGATTCTGACCGAATTCCGGATTGATAAAGTCTCTCATCAAACCGGCTTCTTCGCTGATTATGGCCAGCGGATTGTTGATTTCATGGGCGATACCGGCGGCCAGCTCGCCCACGGAGGCTAATTTTGCGGCATGTTCAAGCTGGGCGCGCGTCCGGTCGGTTTCCATCTGGAATTTGACCAGTTGTTTGGCGCGATTAATGATAATCAGAAATATGGCCAGAATCAGCAGAGTCGAAAGACCCATTATCCGAAGATTTGATTTGATAAACGAGAAGCTCCCGCCCGCGACCTCGTTCTGCACGATAAGCGCCCAGTCGGCCGATTCCAGCCATGAATAAGCGTATATAATATTTGCTCCCTCGATTTTAACATCCTCGACACCGAGCCTGGGGTCAACCGGAGGAACGATTGATGATTTCTCGAGCGGCGTCCCGATATGATAGGTAACCACCTGATACTGTCCGCTTTTGTTGACAATCGAAGTATAGACTTCCTGCGATCCTTCCAGAGATCTGATATAATCATAGACTTTTTCCGGGCTGAGAGTGGCGCGCATTACCAGTGCCTGCCCGTTAATGATTCTTCTAACCGCGATCGTAAAATGCGGCTGCTGCCTGAAGCCAAGATAAATATCGGTGATTATATAATTGTCATCCCTTGATTTCAGCGATCGATACCATTCTTCGGAGCTGTAATTGCGGCGCTCCAATGATGGAAAGGGCCCGGCATACGATGTCTGCACGCCCGTTGAATCAAAAAAACCGATATCGACAAAGGCTTCGCTGTTTTTCCTGAGATGCTTCAAATAATCCTGCATGATGCTGGATGCCGGTGGAATCTGAAGCTTGGGATCATCAATCAAGTTGGATAAATTGACGAGCCGCTCGGTCAGAAAGAGATTAAGAGTCTTGGCCTGATTCTCCGCAATCCCCTTAAGATGCAGGCGCCGGCTGTCCTGGATAATGGCGTTATTCTGATAAATGAAATAAATGGCCAACAGAACCAGCGGCAACAAATAAGTCAGCAACAGACGAATGACATTTCGGCGTCGAAGATCCCGATAATGATCCTTATTATAAGAACCAAAATGGAACGTGGATATGGCTTTTTCAGGCGACGAAGGAGGCATAACCTTCTATCACTTTAAAATGTTTGCCTTATTTGCTAACCTTCAAATGCCGTAAGCAACTAATATTTCAATAAACTCTACCAGCTCTCTTGTGAAAAATATCACAGAGTCAGCTAAAGTCAAGAGGAATCGACAAAAAAGCAAAAATTGCTTAACGTTTTGTCCGGATTAGGTTAAATAGGGAACAAAATGGAGTTTATTAATAACATTGACCTTTTGATAATCTCGATACTTCCGGGATTATTGTAACCCCATGGTATTATTGTTTGTACAAAAACGGGACAGTTTGTGTATTGTATTTTTGCCGACCTGAAAGGTTGCTCCGGCCCTGAGCGATACCGGATCGGGCAATAAAATCAATAAAAAAGGGCCCGCAAAATTGCGGACCCTTTTGAGAGGAAGATCGCTCACCGATAGGCGGGCGCTGGGTGAATGGTTCCTTCCTCCCGGCCGCTCGATCCCGCGGGCGCTGAGATCGACTCGGCCGTTTGATGCCACATGAGTGCGGAATTTGTTATTGTCGATTTGCTCGGCGGCCAGCCGCAATTGTCGACCCATGTTTCGCAGTCGCACGGCGGCGTCCCCGATTTATAAATGTAGCTTATCATTCTTGTAATATCGAGCAGATTGACACTGCAATTGCAGTCGGCATCGCCGGAGCAGATCGAGTATGGAACCGGCGCCGAACCGGTTTTATATAGATAACTTATCAAACTGGTGACATCGAGCAGGTTCAAGCCGGCATCATTGTTGGCATTGCCCGGCCAGCAGTCACATAGGTCGCCGCAGTAAATATTCGGGAACCGGTCGATTGTCCCCGCATTACCGTCGACATTGTACTGATCGGGGTAACCGGAATTGGTTTCATAATCCGACCAGCAATTGCCCGTCGATATCCCGTCGTCCCAGTAACCGCCGGCGATATCATCGCGGGCGTTTAAACCGTTGCTGAGAATATTGTGATGAACCATCAGGTCGAAGTTGGAAGCCTTGCTTATGAATTCGGCCACGCGGATGCCGTTGTAATGGCCCTCGATCGTATTATAGGTAATTTCCGCCGAGATATCGCCGCTGCCTTCCGTGTACATATATATTCCGTTGTAAACATTATTCAGGATTTGATTGCTGTCGATGACGGCACTCAGCGATGATCCAACCGCCATATTTTTCTCGACGAGGACAATTCCGCCGACCGAATATGAACCGGAGGTTATATTATCATGGATATTGTTGTTCTTTATCGTGGCATTAATATCGACATCACCAGCCAGCCCGACATAATCGGAGCCGATGTATATACCATACTGGCAGTGATACATCTCATTATTCTCAATCAGGACCGTCTTTTCAATCGGCGTCGTTACCCCCTGGGTAAACAGGTTTTCCACCAGGATCGCCGCCACTGTCGAGGCATCCGATGCCGCCCAGGTATCATAGTTGGCAAAGACATTGTTGCTGATAATGCCGGTCGAGGCCGAACCCATTTCAATGGCATAGCCGAAATCATCATCAACCTTGTCGAAGGTGTTGCCGTCGATAGTTGCGTCGACATAATCATGCGTTACGATTCCAATCCGTCCGGTTTTCAGGAATGTATTATTGAGAATATCGACATGGGCGCGGCTTTCGGGCGTATAATCGGGTGCCCGGAAGTAACTGGTTATTTCACGGTAACCGTTGAAATTATCAGGGACATTCATGTTCTGAATCAGGTTTCCGGATATTTCTCCGGTTGCATTCCAGTATAGAATCCCGGCTGTTTCACTGGCCTTTATCAAATCGAAATCCATGGTCATGTTTTGAAACGTCACGTCGGCATTGACCACCCTGATGGCCGCCTGGCGATTATATCCGCCCACATTCCAGGCGACGGTCGAGGTCGGCTGAAATACGGTATTGAGCTGCCCCGAGCCGATAATTGAAATCGAAATTGATTTCCCTCCGGGCGAATCACCTTCGATATTAATCGGCACAGTATAAAAACCATCGAGGACAGACACTGTCCTGACAGTCGCTCCCGCAATACCATCAGTTATCGTGGCGAAGGCATCATAGCCCCAAAGGTAGCCGGTGCCGTTGGCGATATTGTAGGCATCAACCGCTTCCTGGCTGATGAAGTCATCATCGACGATGACCATCTGCGGCGGCTCGGCATAATAAAGTGCCACCGTATTCTCGCTGCCGATTTCCGGGAGATGCTCATCGGTATCGTAAACCCAGCCGCCGCTGGCATCCTGGGTTGCGGCTGTCCAGTAACAGGCATGGCTGATTTCAGTCTGATATGCGGCCTGATCCACCAGCGCCAGCGCCATTACCGAATAGGCGGTAGTCTGCCAGCCGGCATCATTGTCATAACCGCCCCATTGATAACTGAAGAAGCCATATCGGTTTTGGCTTTCAAGAAGCCGATTGACCAAAAATCCGATTTCCGAAACATGGCTCCCGGAGTACTGAAATGAGGTGATCAATCCGAACAGGCCGATATTGTACCACCAGTAATTGACATTAGCGCGGCTCGGGTCATAGCCCTTATCATCTTCGACATCGAAGTAGCCCGGATTGTCGTTAAATGAATCCTGCCAGACCACTTCGGCCATGTCAACCGCTGCCTGGCCGTAATCGTAGGCATCGTCGGGATACATCCCCTCCAGCATCCCGGCCGCCTGCACCCATAAGCCGATATCCCAGGCAATGATACCATTTGCATAGCCCTGGCTATAACGAATATTTTTAATTGAATCGGCGAGGTGCGCGGCGTTTCCATAAGCGGCGATTCGAGCGTCGAATTTTGCTTTGGCGGCATCCGCATAACCCATTCCGGGTATGAGCGAATCACAGCGAAGCAAGTAAATCAGATCCCCCGATGATCTTATACCGGGGTTGCCGGCCATATAATCGGCGGCATCGGTGATGGCGGTATAAAGGCCTGTCTCTGCTGTCCCAAGTTTCTGGTAGGCCCGAATCAGGCCCATTCCAGAAACACCATAAATATTTGTGGGGCTGGAGCTTGCTGAATGTGAGAAGGGAGCAGGCGGCGATGTCAATCGCCAATCCCAGCCTCCGTCATCCGGATCATCCGGATTCTCATCGACTCCATCTGTTCCGTTGCCGGCATTGTCTTCAGTGATATCGGCCTGCATCACGCGGAGATAGTTCGCTCCGGCACCGATGGCTTCAATAAAATCCACCGGTGTGCCGATTTCCCGAGTATTTTCATTAATGTTGAAGTCAGTAGTGTTGAAGTATTCGCCGGAATTAATGTCGTCTCCAAAAGGGACCGCCGGAGCGGCTGCCCGGGCTGACATGTTAATTCCGCATAGCAGAAGTAATAAGAGCAAAAACCTTAACAAATTAGTCGCCATCGCTCCCCCGAAGTAATAATTATGAAGTTAAAACAAAGTTATCTAAAGATTATATCTCCATGTAAATAGATCTGGTATAATAGACAAGTAACTTTGATACTCTGGCAGATTTAACCCCCAAAGCCCCCGCTTCTTCCGGAATGGACCGTAAAAGACTTAAAGAGACCATCCAAATATCTTTTGTCAGGCAATATCAAAGATGTCAAACTCAAGCTCCCGGAAAAATAACTGACAAAATTAGCTGGGTGATTTACCTCATCGTTGTACTCAGACCTGATATGGCAGGAGTGTGCTCGGATTCCCGCCGGATTTTCAAAGAATTACACTATTATGTTAGACAAAAATGGCACTATTGTCAAGCGCTTTTAAGCGTTCGTTCTAAAAATAGTGGCCCAAATCAAAATATTTACTATTCTATGAGCCAGTATAGTAACCGGGATTTTTTTGATGCCATTTAGCTGGAAGACAGGAGGGAGAAACGATATTTTAATAAAATTCGAAAGTTTTTTGAAACTGCAACGCCGGCTTGGTGTTATTGTCATTGAAACAAAAATCGTGTCCGATTCATTTGTTTTCATTATTTTGGATGTGAACAGGAGATTGAAGCAGACATATATGAAATCCGACTTAATACTGGAAAAACTTAAGGTCCACGCGCGATACATCGAATATCCCGGCGATAAAATCAGTTTCAGCGATACAAAATGGGCCGTTCTGTTTCTTAATATGGGCGGACCGGAGAAACTCGATGATGTCGAGCCCTATCTGTATAATATATTTTCCGACCGCAACATTATTAAATTGCCGCTGTCTTTTATGCTGCAAAAACCGCTGGCCCGTTTGATTTCATCACGGCGTGCCCCAAAAACCAAAGAGAACTACCGCGCTATTGGCGGCGGATCGCCGCTTCTGAAATGGAGCCGCCTGGTGGCCGAGGGGGTCGAAAAAAATCTCAGGGCCAAATATGTAAATGTCGGCGCCTGCGCCGGCATGCGCTATACGCCTCCTTTTATCAAGGATCGTCTCGATACCATGGCCCAGTCAGGGTATAAACATATCGTGGTTGTGACCCTTTATCCTCAATACAGCCGGGCCACAACCGGAACCGCCCTCAAAGAGATTCTGGACTGGCTCGATGACCGGGGCCATAAAACTGATGTAACGATCTCCGTCATATCGGAATGGTTCGACCGTCCGCAGTATATTAAACTGCTTCGCGATCGAATCGACGAGGCGATGCATAAGGCATCCGACCCGCAAACAACCAGACTGCTTTTTTCGGCACACTCCCTGCCGGTCAGGATGATCGAGAAAGGCGACCCATATCTGGAGCATGTCAAAACCACAGCGGCCCTGGCCGGCGATGGTTATGAATATATGTTATCCTTTCAATCGCGTTCCGGCCCGGTTCGCTGGCAGGGGCCCGAGACGATGGAAGTTATCAGGGATCTCGGGCGGCTGGGGCTGCGAAGTCTGGTCATTGTCCCGGTCAGCTTTGTCTCCGACCATATCGAAACGCTGCATGAAATTGACATGGAACTCAGGGAACTGGCGGCTGCTTCGGGAATAAAAGAATTCATCCGGGTGGAATCATTCAACGATGATCCCCGTTTTGTAAGTCTCCTGACCGATATGGTCGAAGAGAAAATAGCCGGAGGACGGAAATGACGGTTAAAAAACGAATTGCCGTTATCGGCGGCGGTATCTCCGGTTTGTCGGCCCTGCATTTCATAAAATATCGATACGCCGATTCATGCGATGTCAAATTGTATGAAAAAGAATCCAGGCTCGGCGGCACTATCGGGACCGATCGGACCGACGGTTTTGTATCCGATTGGGGTCCGAACGGTTTTCTGGATAAGGTCCCGCTGACCCTGCGACTGGTTTCGGAACTGGGTCTCGATGAGCTTCTCGACCCGGCGAAACCCTCGGCCGAAAAAAGATTTATATATCGCAATAAAAAGCTGCATGAGATACATGCTTCGCCGCCCAAATTCATGCGTTCGCAGATTCTCACGCTGGCCGGGCGACTGAGGCTGGTGATGGAACCGCTTGTACCTCAGAAAAAAGACGACAGCGATGAATCGATTTTCGATTTCGGCAAGCGCCGTATCGGCCGCGATGCCGCCGAGCATATGATTGTTCCGATGGTGTCAGGGATTTACGGCGGTGATGCCCGCAAGCTCTCGCTCAAGGCCTGCTTTCCGATTATGGTGGAGATGGAGCGCGAATATGGTTCCCTTTTCAAAGCGCTACTCGCCCGAAAAAAGGCGGGCAGCAAGGGCGGCCCGGCCGGCCCGGCGGGACGGCTCACTTCCTTCAAGAATGGTCTTTATACGCTGATCGAGACAATGCATGAAAAATACCGTAATCATATCGTGACCGGCCGCGGCGTCAAGAAGATATCTTACGCTGATAATATATACACGCTCGAATTCGAAAGCGGCGGTCCTGAAAATTTCGATGCCGTCATCTGTGCCGCTCCCGCCTATGCCGCCACCGGTATGGTTTCCGTGATGAATGAAGAGCTCTCCAGGGTTCTCGCTTCGATTCCCTACTCTTCGATTGCCGTGGTCTGCTCCGGCTACAAAAAGGAAGATGTCGCGCATGATCTGGCCGGATTCGGATTTTTGATTCCGCGGGATCAAAATGTCCGGATTCTCGGTTCGATCTGGACCTCATCGATATTTTCCGGAAGCGCCCCCGATGGGATGGTGCAGTTTCGCACCATGATCGGCGGCGCCACCGATCCCCAGGCCGCGGCCCTGTCCGACGGTGAGCTGGCCGATATCGCGCATCGTGAGCTGAACGACATTCTCGGGCTGTCCGCCCAACCGGGCTATCTCAAAATTTTCAAATGGTCGCAAGGAATACCGCAATTCACCATCGGCCACCCTGAACGAATGGAACATCTGAATAAAATTCTGGACAAATATCCCGGTTTGCAGTTCGCCGGCAATTCCTACAAGGGGGTCAGCCTGAATGATTGTATCGTCCGCTCCGATGAAGTCGTCGGGGCGATAGCCGGACAATTTAATCTTCAAGTTGAGAAGAAATCATAATAAGTATATCGATAAAAAAAGCCCGCCGGTCGGCGGGCTTTTTTGTGGGTGTTACTTCAGCAGAAGCATCTTACGCGTCAGATCTTTGTTGTCATACTCGATGCGGTAGAAATATATACCGCTTGCAACCGTTGTTCCCGAATGATCGGAGCCGTCCCAGACCGCCGTATGATAGCCGGCAGGCAATTCTTCATTATTCAGAACGGTAACCGACTGACCAAGAATATTGAATACTTCCAGCTTCACGTGCCCCGGCTTGGGCAGGGTGAAGTGTATATTCGTGATCGGGTTGAATGGGTTGGGGACATTCTGCTCCAGCGTAAACCGCTCCGGCAGAACCGTTCCGTCTATACCGCTGATATATTTCTCGGTGCCGATAACCAACTGCGCCGTCGATACCCCGTCGGGCACCGTTATCGCCGTCTGACCGTCGATAAGGGCCGTCATCCGCGAGCCGATCCTGAGCATGGCGCTCATTCCTTCCGGGATATTCTCGATTCCCGAAAATGTGATAATCCCGCCCGCGGCCCGTTCCAGGGTGATATTCCAGACTGCGCCGTCATCGAATGGCGGACGAAAATCGGTGCGTCTTGGAAGAACATCCGCATTATTCAGCTTAAAAGCCAGTCTTGGGCCATCTGGGGCGGGCGGCGGTTCCAGGTAGTCATGGATATCCTGACCGACCGAAGCATCCGGCCGGACACCGATGGCATTCAGTTCATCCGCCAGGCCGCTCACCTCAAGCATCATGTTCACGGTCCAGTTGTTCATTGCCACCGGCGCTTCGCGCCCGGGAACAACTTTGCCAACGGCACCCTCGCTGCACCGAATGAGCGCTTCCACGCCCGTTTTCTTTATATTGACGAAGACACCTTCCCAGGCCCGTATCCCGCTCACGGTATCATAAGCGCGCCCGGTGTATGAATATATTACATCATCAAGGACATCAACAGCATGTCCCTTGATCGTGCCGTTATCGTCAAACAAGACATCGCCCCAGGCGATATTGAAGGCAAACGGGTTGGCCAGCAGGTTCCACCCCTGATCCAGCGGCACCCGATAATATTGCTGGCCGCCGTATTCAAAATTGGGACGGACACAGGTTCCGGCCGAACCGTAGGTTTTGCCGCCGCGCGCGATCAGCCAGTACCCCGCACCGGGATAGACCTGTTCGGCGGCGGTATGTTCCTCGTAAACCGGATCAGCAGCAGCGTCATAACCAGCCAGCCGCCACTGTTTGGTGTCGTATGTGCCCAGGTCGTCATCGAAGACGGTGGCGACAGAGTGGTTGGATACCGCGATCGGGACGCCGATTATGCGATAGCTGGCCTCGGGCATCGCGACCGGTCGCTGCGCCTGGGCGTTAGTCATATTGGTAACAAAGACATAGGGCGCGGTAAGTCGCCCGACCCAGGCGGTATCGGTTCCGACCACGATCCTGACATAGTATTCCATACCGCGTATTCCCAGTTCGGTACCCAGTATTGTAAATGACATAACATTCGCAGTCTTGGCCATGTCCCGGGTGGTAAACGAGTTTTGCCCGAACGGCCGTGAGTACAGTGTACCGCTCGTATCGGCGCCATCACCGGCGACGATGGTTATCGAGATCGACTGTTCGGTCCCGAAATTCACCGTCCTTGGCGATGTCAGCGTATGGCTGATTTCCAGCACCGCCGTCGGTTTAAGGGCGTATGATATCCCGATCGCCCCGCCGACCACAGCATACCCGGTGCTGGTTGACGGCGTGCATCCGGTCAATGGCACCGACCCGTACAGAATGTACCCGGTGCTGGTTGACCGTCCTCCGCCTCCGACCGGCTCGCCGTTGGTGAGAACATAACTCTGTCCGAACGCCGGTGCGACGGATAATAATAGCAACACCAGCATCAGGACAGTCATTTCCAATCTTTTATTCATGAGCAACCTCTTTTCTTTTGGATATATGATTCATATTGCATTATCCGCCTATTTGCTCATGCCGCCGCTATCGCTGCCGTCTGCCGGTGCGGTCGATGCCGGTCCTGATTTGACATCCACCGTACCATAACTGGTAGGGAAGAACATGGCCACAATGCGTGCTTTGGATACTCTGGGAGCCCCGGTAAATGCATCCGCCACAAAATAATATTTCTGAACACCGGCCGAGACTGAAAAAACACCATGCAAACTAACAGGCATAGGCATATCCGAGTCTGTTGGGGCATTGGCAGGTGTCGAAATGTTGGCCATATTGTCATAGACAATAGTCGCTGATGTAGTTGAAATACAGAATCGTCCAAGGTCTTTTGTGTTAAGGACGTGGTTCGGCTGATAGTATGCAGATGCAACCACAACGACATAACCGGCGGAGGGCGTCGTTATTACGGCTGAATCAAGATTGACGTCTGTTGGTGTAAGAGTAATAAAACTGCTAGCGTCATGCCCTGCGGCATGCCGGCTTCATTTGAAATATCTGCATTTGTCAAGCTGCTGTTTTCAATATTGGCTCCGGTTATGGTGCTGGCCGCAATATCGGTCCCGATAATAGTGCCGTTCAGTATTTTGGCGGATGTGATCGAGTTGTCGGCAACGATGCTCGAGTATGCATACGGCGCCGAAGTCAGCAGCTGCCGCGGCGTCATTTCGGCATCGGCGCCGACCTTAATGGCCAGGTATCTCTTGGAGCCATCCAGAATGGCCGCACTGACCGGCGACAGTTCCACGGTAAACACGCCGTTGGCATCGGGGGTAACACTCTGCGCTGATGTGAATAACGGCGCTCCGCCCGAAGCGGCGGCATAAATATAAAAAGTAACACTTGTGGCGGTCGTAATCGGGTCGCCGGCGGCGTTGGTCAAACGCCCCTGATACATAATCGAATTCGGCGCCTGTGCGGAGACGTTCAGAGCCGTCGCGCATATCACAAGGGCCGCCAATATCAGACTCATTATTGCTTTCTTCATCTCTTTCATACCTCCTGTTACATTATATAGAGTATATTTTTAGTCCTTATGTTATTTGCCCGCAGGGGCGTCTTTCGCCGGCGGTGGTGGAAAATCAGGCAGTTCGGTGGCGGGAGGGGTTCCCCCGTCATCGCCGCCGCCTCCGGCCAGAACCACGGCTCCGGCAACCACGCCGACTCCCAGCGCGATGGCCCACCACTGGGTGTACCACGCCTTCTTTTTGCCTTCTTCTTTCTTGGGCGGCTCCGCCACGACTGCAGCCTCATGGGCCGCCTTCTCATCGGCCGCCTTCACGTCGGCTTTTTCCTGGTCGACCTGGGCCTGTGCTTCCTTCATCATGGCCATGAATTCGGGCGACTTGATATTCAGTTCGCCGCGCCATTCACGGTATGAGTTGAAAGCTGCGACAAACTGCTCCATTACCTTGTCGCGTTTTTCACTGTCGTTGCGGACCTTGGCATAATAAACCTCAGCCAGCAAAACATGCGCATTGGCCTTTTCCTCGATGCTCATCGTATCCAGCGCCAAGAGCGCATTCAGTTCTTCCTCGGCGCATTTATAATTGAGCGCCAGGAAACTTTTTCGGGCACTGTCGAGTGTCGGGTTGCCCGGCTCGTAACTGCATTCCGAATCCTGTCCGAAGACCGCTCCGGACAGTACAAACGTCTGCAAGTACACCAGCAACATTAACACTGAGGTGGTCCGAAAAACATGATGTTTTTTGATCATGACACCTCCTGATGAATTTATGTCTGTTTTATCTTTATTCCGACCAGAATATCAGCAGGGGAACCGATTCAACCTTGCCTCCCCCCGCCGATCCAAGGACCAATTTACCTCTGGCCCCCTTAATGGCGGCATGTGTCCCGCCGCCATACGGAAATACAACCACTGAATCTATTCTGGGTTTCTTTTGCTTATCCTGAGATATTCCGAAAATTCCGGCCTCGACCTGCCACTCGCCTCTCGGTTTCATCATGCTCCAGACCGGGAATTCCAGAAGCGTATGTCTCCGTCCGTTGAAAGAAAGCTCTATTATATGCTGATCCGACGGCGGATTCAGCGATATTTGCATACTGACCGAATCCGAGAGCGAAATTTCTTTGCCCAGGTCAAACGACAGCTTCATATTGCTGTCGGTTATCCTTACCTGGTTCCTGTATATGGGATAATCCGGATGTATTACCGCTATATTATACGACCCGGGCTTGACCTTGTAGGTGCTGTCAACCGCGCCCTCGCTGCCGTTTATTAAAACCGATGCCGCCCCGTCAGGCTCGATGGCAAAGGTAAGCGCATACTCCGAAGGCGGCGGGGGTTCTTTTTTGGGCTCTTCCTTCGGTTTTTCCTCGGGCGCCGCGACGACCGGTTTCTTGTCCGCCTCTTTGGGTTTCTGTTCGACCACGGCTTTGGCGGTGTCCGAAGGTTTGGTTACAGGCGGTTTGATTTCTTCTTTGGGCTTAACCACCACTGTCTTTTCCGGTTCCGGTTTAGTCTCCTTCACCGGTTCCTCTTTTTTGACTTCAGCAGTGATGACAGTGTCCTTGGCTGCAGTTGTTTCAGGAGGAGCCTCATCGGCCGCATTCTTCAGGGCATCATCAATTTCCGACTTCACTTTGGCCGACTCGCTGACCTGCTCCTGTTTGGCGGTCATCTGATGATACAGGCCCGTGATCCGGTCGCGGCCGTAATAGCCGGCCAGGGCGAGAAGTATAACTACCGCAGCCACATAATAAGGAGCCGCGGATTTTTTCTTTCGCCCGCCATAAACCTGTTTTAAGGTCTTCAGATCCTCCGACATCTCTCGGGCGGTCTGGTAGCGCTGTTTGGGATCGGGATGGGTCGCTTTCATCAGGATGCGCCGGAGCTCCGGTGAGATATTTTCACTGGCCATGCCGCCCCATTCCTGGATATTGGGGTTGGCTGGATTACGATATGGCAAATCATTGGTGGCGAAGTTAAACAGGGTCACACCCATTTCGTAAACATCGCTCAGGAAAGGATTGTAATCGTGTTCGCCGGACTGCCGTTCGGGCGCCGCAAAGAGCGGCGTCAGCGCCACATAAGCGGTCTTGGTGGCGTCGCCGCCCATTTCCTTGGCAATTCCGAAATCTATCAGGTAAACATGACCGCTCTTATCAAACATGATATTGCCCGGCTTGAGATCGCGATGAGCGATTCGCTTTTCATGGGCGAAAGCAATGGCATCGGTCATGGCCCGGGCCACTTTTAGAAAGGTTTCTTCATCGAGGGCGCCCGACTTTTTCAACCGGACTGAGCCGTCCTCACCATCGATAAAGGCAACCACCACCGCGCCTTCTTCCGGAAGAAAATCAATGACCCGGGAAATATTCGGATGATCCAGCATGCACAGGATCTTGGCCTCTTTGGCAAACTTGTCCCGCGACTGGACCCTCTTGAAAAACTTCAATACCAGCTTTTGCTCCGGCAGGTGCATATTGTAACCTTCATACACCTCGCCAAAACCGCCGCCGCCGATATAGGCCTTAATCTTATATTTGCCGGCGACATCCCAGCCGATAATTCCCAGCGGATCAGGGCCGCCCTGTGGGTTGGTGGCCGATCCGTCTATATCTTTATCATCCGACATGATTTGCCCCGCATAAACCTTTCTTCGATCAGGAAAACAAAAAATTATATACTTTTGTCGTGTACAGTACAGTCTATTCGGTAATATTATTTTTTCCACAAATCGATTGCCTTCAATGTATAACCATATTTAGTCGTGTCGCAAGCACTTTTTGTAAATTATTTTAACTCTTAATCGCGATGCCGGCGGTTAACCTGATGGAAGATTGGTCGAATTATCATAATATATTATTGGAAGACATTTTTTTGACGGTAAACATATTATTTCTCGAAGAAGCACAATAATATCGATATCGCCGCAACTATTTATTGACTTGGCCTTTAGTATATGTTTATATTTTAGCAAGCAGCGCTATTGCCGCTGACATTACCAAGGAGTTACTATGCCCGGAAAACCGGCCGCAAGAGTCGGCGACCAGACCGCACATGGCGGAGTTATTATGCCGCCCGGTGTCCCGATGGTGTTAATCGGCGGTCAGCCGGCCGCCCAGATGAATGCTATGCATGTCTGCCCGATGCAGACACCGGCCGTTCCACCCATCCCCCATGTCGGCGGCCAGATTATTGCCACCGGTGTTTCGGTCCTGGTCGGCGGCCAGCCGATTGCGGTTGTCGGCGATACCGCTATCTGTTCCGGCGGCCCCCCGGCCACCATTATTGCCGGATGTCCCACCGTTCTGGTCGGTTCCGGCGGTGGCGGCGGTGGCGGCGGCGGAACCGGCGGTGAAAAAGCCGCCAAAGCCGAATCCAAGGGAAGTGAAGCCGAAGAGGGCCACAAGCTGGATGTCAAATTCGCCGACAAGGGCGGCAATCCGATTACCGGCGTTCAATATACCGTCAAGTCGCCGGACGGTGAGGAATCCAAGGCCCCGCTGGCCGGCCGCATCAAGAAAAGCGGCATTAAAGAAGGTAATTACGAAATCGAGCTGAAAGCAATCGTCAAGGCGGAGTGGTCGAAAAAGACGGCCGAGGTTGAAGATACCGTCAAAATGAAGGCCCAGGTGGCCGGTATTAAGTCCGGAACCAAAGCTACTCTGGAAATATTTGTCAAAGATTCCGGCCCTTTTGCTGACCGCCTTTTGAGAACTGTTGAATCCAAGGTTGACGGCGACAAAATTGAAGAAGAATGGGCGCTCAAGATCGATAAAAAATTTATAGATTTGCAGGCCGCAAAGGAAGGAAAAGGCGGCTATTCCGGCCCCTCTTTCTACTTTCGGGTGACGGCCGACGGCATTTCGACCCGTTCCGGAATCCTCGAAATCAAAGATTATATCGAACTGGAACTTAAGGATGAGGACGGCAATCCCATTAAAGGAGCGGGCTATAAGGTCTTTTTGCCCAATGGCGCTATCAAGGAAGGCACCCTTGATAATAAAGGTTATGCCAAAGTGGAAAAAGTGCCCCCGGGACAGGTAAAAGTCTCATTTGATATTAAAAAAAGCAGCGGATAATCCTTCAGTATCGGGATTATTGGCCGCCGCACAACAACTTCATTAGATGAAAAATTTTCTCAGCAGACTTTTCGGCAAGAATATCGCTTATTCCCACAGTCTGGTATCTTTTCAGGCCCAGCGGGTCAAAGTGGAAATTCTGGAGATGGAAGATGTCCTCTATCATCTCAACAGCGCCGTTATGCTTCCTTCCGCACCGGCCGGGAAAAGTTCTTCGCAGGGAGCATCCGACAAGCAACTTAAGGCCAAACAGGAAAAACTTTCCGGAATCCGCGCCCTGGCCGTTGTGTTCCGGCAATATGAATTCGATCCCCGCAAAAAAATCCTGATAGCCGCTCATACCGATACCTCGGGCGATGTCGAGCCCAATTTTAAGTTGTCCGACAAGCGCGCCAAAAGCGCTCTCTACCTGCTAAATGGTGACCGGGACAACTGGGCCAAAAACTGCTACGGCCAGCATAAGGTGGAAGATTATCAGCAGATTATGAAATTTTTTGCCCTTCGTCCCGGCTGGGATTGCGACCCGGGCAGCATTGATAATAAATTCGGCAAAAAAACCAACGCCGCCGATGAAAAGTTTTTTATTGCCTATCGCAACTTACACGCCGATCCGAAAACAACCGATGCCTTTCCGGAAAATCTGCCGCTTGATCTCGCCCGGAAGATAAATGATGATTCCACGCATAAGTGGCCGGAAATAGCCTGGAAAGCGGTCTATGACCTGTATATCGACGAAATGTGCAAGATTTTGGGAACAGACTACAAAAGCCTGGATTTGATGCGCCCCAAACGCATCCGGGAACGGTTTGTTGACAGGAATAAGCCTTATGTCGCCTGCGGTGAATCTTTCCCGCTCCAGAAACCGGACAAGAGCAATTACCGCTCACAACGCAATCGCCGGGTCGAAATTCTTTTCTTTAACGAGAAAGAAACCCCCGACAAAATCAACTGTCCCCTGCACATAGACAAGAAGCATACCGCCGCCGAATGTCCGCTCTGGTACGACAAGCACATGGATGTCAAATATGTCGACCCTGATTATATCAATTCCGATATCTTTCATCTTAAGTTTTCCTATTACGACAGAATCCTGAATGAAGTCAAGGGAGTTCCTGACGGCCTGGTGATCAAAGTCTTCAAAAAAAACGAGACAGAGCCCCTCAAATCGATAACGGGTTATAGTGAAGGCATATATACCATCGGCGTCCTGGGCCTGAAGAAAGGGGACAAAGCTTTTATTACGTTCAACACGGTCAAGAGTCCCGATGGAAAGAAACGGCAGTGGATTTACACCAAAAGCAAGAATGATTCGCCTGAAATGGTCGAAAAGACAGATGCCGAAATCGCCGCCATGGATTTCAAGGAGCGGATGAAATACTATGACCTTCCCGCCGATTGGTCGTCGCGCAACTATTTCACCCGCCATGAGGGCAAGGAAGATGCCGGCGATAAATACGATACCATTATTGCCAATTATAAGCCGTTTGGAAGCAAAAACACCGCCCTCGACAAGCCGCTGGTCTTTTCTCTCGATGATCTCGTCCTGGTGGATAAAAACAGCCTGCAAAATATAAAAGATAAAAATGATACCGATAATGCCGAGGATTTATCCAAAGATTCGCGGGTGACGCTTCTTTATCTGGATAACAAGGACAAATTCAAGGTGAAGGTGCATAAACCGAAGGATGATGAACCGTTTTTCAGCGATGTGAAGGATGGTTATAAGAAGAACCTGATATACGATAATCTGTGCAACGCCGATGGAAAGTTTCATCCCCCCTGCCGTATTGTCATATTTTGTAATGATTTCTATGACGTTTGCGACCGACGCACGACGAAGGCCGCCGGCTTCGATTTCAATAAGGGTCATATTCTTGGCGCTCGCGCGGCCACGATAATACATAAGAAGCCGTCTCCGGCATCAATCATAAAAGGCTCCGATTACAGTTGCACCCGGCCCGTCAGCGGCTTCGATGGTGCCAGGAAAGACTATGACAAAGCTTACTGCTGCAATGGCGCCGGTAATTTCGAATTGCTCTATCTTCATAACTGCGACTATGACTATGACAACAGCAAAATTTATGCGGCCTTGATTTTGTACTGGTCATGTCGGTTTGCTTTCGGAACCGGAGGGATAGACCCCGACGACAAGGATAATTATATCAAGGAAGGATTGATAAACGCCACCAATCGAGCCGGGGTCAAGGATTATCAATATGAAAAGTTTGACGGATCCGAAGATATTATTATAAAGCCGCTTTCGCTTTTTGTGGCCAAGCAGGATTATAAGGACGGCGCTACTGTCGTAAAAAGAGGCGGCTCCCATAAGTGCCTGGTATCTCTCGTTAAAGACAGCGAAGGCAGTAATATGGGAAATACTTCAGGGCAATTGCGCCATTCCGCCTATAAGGAGGAGAATAAACATTATAACTCGGCCCCGGGAGATCCCGATGATCCGCTCAATACCAAGGATGATTACGACAGTACTAAAACCAAGCGCTTGACGGTCGCCCATGAGTTTACCCACGCCTCCGGCCTTGACGATGATTACGCATACAGCCTGATGTTGTGCGATCCATGCATGAGATACGAACAGTACTATGAAGGAATGCCCTACGTAATCGACGAGTTTTCGCTGATGCTCTCGAATCACGCCCTCAGAATGCGTCATTTCTGGGGCCATTTAAACTGGCTTAATGATGCCTCGAAATTGGGCGGCGAATTAAATGCGTTCTTAAAAGGGACAAAATTTCAAATCATCCTGAAGGGTGATTCCTTCAACACTCTTGAATTCGAACTGACTGACGACAAATACCGAAATATTTATAAGGCGGCTTATGATGAAACCAGGTTTTCCTTCGGCAACAATGCCGTATCCGACCTGCTCTTATATAAGCTGGGCGATGATGAACTTGCCAATATCATCACCAACGGTCAAAAATACGGTGGTATGCTGATTGTCAGGCCGTTCTTGCTGTTTAAATTCGTCGACGGCGGCAATACCGATGATAAGAAATGGATCACCACCGACGTCACCGGTAAGGAAACACATCATTTTGCGACCTGGCTGACCGCTTTCAACCGCCGTCTGGATACGATGTTGAACAAAAAATTCAGATTGGAATGCTCCGGCGCCACTGCGCAGAAGGAGAAAGATTTCAGAAATACTTTTATCCGCTTCGCTCCATTCTATGAAGTCGAGCTGGATCTTGGCGGCTGGAAGTATCTGAGTACCTTCAGGCACAACACCAATCCTCCTAAGGTCACGACAACGAATTATGTTAACGGCCATACGCATGTAAAAATTACCGTCACCAGAGACGGCACTCGGAAATTCGAAGCCACCGGCGCCCTGGCGGCTCCCTTTGATGTTAACAGCCTCGCGCTTGAAGTCGGGAATAATGTCGATCAGAAAAGAATTATCCGCCGCATTTTTGGAAACAAAGAAACCGCCATCGAGCAAAGAAAATTTCTTGTCAGCGTTCACGAGAGAGCCAAGGATCTGAAAAAAGAAGATTTTAATAAACTTAAGACCTGGATCAAGAGTAAAACAGGTGCTGCTAATAATTTTGATATTATAGATATAACATGAGCTTGAAAACTTATTTCAGCCAGTGCGGTCTTATCCTGATGACCATTTTATTCGGCCTGTTATCCAATGGCTGCAGGGCGGAGTCGCCCGGTCGTCAGGCGCAAACGTCCGCACAAAAAGGAGAAATAATGAGTGCAGAAATATGCCCGACTTATTTCGGAAATCCCAGACGAAGTTCATTTATACCGGTGGTCTCAAACACCGGCGGCGTTATCGAATGGCAAACACCATTGGATTTGCCGGGAGGTGTCATCCCGCACGCCGCGCTTATCTGGAATGACAATATAGTCCTGGAGACCATGGATGGGATTCAGGTTTATTCCCGACAGGGGAAATTCGTTTTTAAGCAGAAAAAAAATTATGGAGCTCCCTTGGGGGTCGCCGGTGAATTCCTTTTCACACAGGATCCGAAATTCTGGCTGACCGCCTTTAATATCAAAGGAGAAATCACACTGGAAGAAGCCGACTTTCCCAATGCCAATAACAAGGATTATAACGTTTCGATGCTGATCGCCGGCAAGAGTGATTTTATCGCCGTCATACAGTTTAACGGTGGCCCTGAAAATCTCAAACCCGAAATTTTTGTCGAGCTTGCCAATTACGGTGACATCCTCCCCAAATGGCAAAACAGATTTGACGGCATACAGTCAGCCGCTCCTTTGTATATGGCGGACATTGGATTGGTTGTCGTTTTCACCAATGAAATCATTTTTATCGATGCCGGAACAGGGGGCGAGAAATCACGCCTCGTATTGCCACTTCCTTTAATTTATTCCGGAAGTGCCGACATCGACGGCACCCTTTATCTCATCGGCAATGATGACGGACAGGCAATCCTGGTTGCCCTGGCTCCGGATGGAACCGAAAAGTGGCGGTTCAAAATCGACGGCGGCATAGCCGAAGTGTTATCCAAACAGCCCCCGGTGGTCGGCCTCGACGGCCTGATTCATGTTCCGGCGGGGCGAACGCTGAAAACCGTCAAAGACGGCCGGCTCATTCGTGAATTCACCATCGAAGAGCGCACCATTGACCATTGCACCGCGCTGGCCGATGGTTCCGTGCTGATAACGGCAAAGAACACGCTTTACCGGGCCGATGCTTCGGGAAAGAAAATTTACGGTTTGCTGTTCGATCATGATATTGTCACCCCGCCCGTTGTCGATGCGCAGGGGCATGTCTATATAGCGACCGCCTTCGAATTGTTAAGGATCGATTGATCGGGGGAGCCATGAGTAAGAAAAGAATCCTGTTTAAGATCAACCTGCCCGATGAATGGCAGGATCAGACCGTGCATACCTTCATGGGCCCCGATGACAGCGGCCTGCAGCATATGGTGACCATTATCGTCGATAAGGATGCCGGGAGCTACGGTCTCGAGGAATTCGCCCGCGAGCGAATCGATAACGTGGTCGATACCATGCAGAGCATCGAGGTGCTCAAGGATGAACAGAAAGAACTGGCGAACGGTATTTTGGTGCATGAATTCGTCTATCGATGGATTCCGACCGATAATAAAGTCATTTTCAAGAAACAAGTATTTATGATCATCGACGGCATCGGCTACACTTTTTCGTCTGACTTCACGAAGAAAACCTTGAAGACCATCGCCATGCAGGTGGAACAGATGATTAACTCCTTCCGGCCGCTTGACCTGCCGGATGAAGAATAAAAGTTATGGATCTGAAGTACAACAAAGCCACCGACACCGAGCATGAAATAAAGCTCACCTCTTACCTGATTTCGGCCTCCTGGCGATACGGGGCGGTGCATGCCGGGCAGAAGGCGCAGGTTGAAGTTCTGACCTCATTTGTCGGCAATGGCACGGCGGTAAAGATTACCGGTCGAAGCGGCAGCGGCAAAAAAATCGGCAAGCTCGACGGCAAAATCAAAAATAATAAATTTATCGGCGAGATTGACATCGATGAAGACGCCAAAATCGGCGACGATGCTTATTTCGAGGTCGATATATCGAAGGCCGGTATCAATGGCGAATCCAATACGGTCCCGATTCTGCCCCCGATCGAGGTTATCAATATGAAATGGAGTGCCGCCGAAGCGCGCCGGGGCGATATTTTGACCCTTTCGGCCGATATCAAGGGTGTCGTCAGCGGGATCGAAGTCAAAATCACCATCTATGAATTCGACCGCGATAAAATACATGACAAAATCACCGAGTTTCCGGCAACCGTCGCCGATGACAAAATCGAAGTCAAATGGGAATATGAGTATCACGAAGATACCGATGAAATCGCTTCTGAAGAAGAACTGCAGAGATACGGCAACAACTACAACCCGCCCGAGTATTTCTTTGTCATCGAAATAGATGGTCTCAAATTCGGCAAAGACCAGGAATCAAAACTGCTCGAATTCAAAGACTGGATCGAGATCGAACTGCTGGATGTCAATGGCCGGCCGGTACCCAATGTTGACTTCGAAATTAAAATGCCGGATGGCGCCACGCAAACCGGTAAACTAAACAGCGAGGGCAAAGTCAAGGTCGAAAATGTCCCGCCGGGTCAGTTTGTCATAACTTATAAGGATATCTATCCTCAGCTTGATGTGAAGGATGCTCCTCCGCCGGAGGATAAAGCCGCGGCCCGCCGCAGTCCCGATGATGGTCAGGTTACCCGGGAAAAAGATGAAGACGATGAGGCCGAGGGATCACAGTCCGAGGGCGACGAGGCGCCGGACAGTTTTGAGGGCAGATCCGAAAGCCGGAGCTCGTCCGATTTCGGCGGAGGTGGCGGCGGTCTCGAAGAGGAAGAGCCATTGCAGGGATAGGAATTAATGAAACGAGGGGAAAATGTGCCGTCATGATGTGAGACCTGATGGAAGTGCCGCGATGGGATCGGGCGGTTCTCGGACAGCCGTCATGAGGAACCATGCCCGGCTGCATTTCCGTCGCTATAATTATGTCATATATCAGAATATCGGCGCCAATCTGGAAGACGGTTTCCTCTCGTTCCTGAGCGGTTTGTTCAACGGCCGTAACGGGGATTTTTATTATATCGACCCGACCACCCCCGACAACCTTAACATCCTGTTCAATGTCTCCAACCCGTCAGGCATTCCGTCCCAGTACCGCTCATTTGAATCCTCGGCCTATGGCCGGTTTATATATCTTTTTACTTCCGGAACCCGGAACCGCGACAAGGTCACTGAATTGGAATATCGCGGAGCCAATGACTGGACGACAAATACGTACGAATGGCCGGATGCGGGAGCGCTGCGGGCGGTCAGGACCGATTCTTCCACGGAAGCTTATTTCACCATGGATCGCGGCGATCTGTCCCATACTATTGCCATTGCCCTGCCCGGCCGTCTCTCGACCGAATCGATTGAAAATATTTTCACGGGAAGTTTTTATACAAGCGCGCAGACATTCTGCCGTCTGGAAATGACGCAGCCGTCCGGCGGCGTTTCCGCATATGATCTTGATATATATGTTTTCGATCCGGCGCATATTATCGCTCATTCGGTCGATGTCATCTCCTATCATACCCATCTCATGAGCGTGGTTGATGCCCGCGAAACCCATCCCCGATTAAGCAGCTTCGAATCAAGGCTGCGCAAGCGCGGCATTCTGGCCTGCATGGTCAAGCAATTGGTTGACAGCGAAAGCAGTTTGCAGAATGACGCCAACCGCTCCCGGCTTAATTCGGCCTTCGATCGTTTTGCCAATTACGGCCACCGCAAGGCGAAATTTATCGACAATCTTTATAATTTTCTCAATCACAATATTTTGACAAATCTCGAACGGGGCCTGATGGAGCACCGGGCCGGAAATGTCCGTCCCGATGGCGCTGTCTGGCTGCAAATAGTCGCGCCTTTGGCCTCCATCGCCGGCGATCATATTTTGCTGTCATATTATTTCAATGATTCGGCGGGGAATTCGACCAATGAAAGCGCCTGGGCCACCTTTTTCAAAACCTCCCGGCGGCAGGGAAATGCGTCGGAGAGCGCCACGGCCAACGCCTGGAACCAGGTCATGGGAACTCAGGATTACCTTAAACTGGCCATCGGCGTAGCCGAATCAAGAGCCTATCATCTTGTCACCGAGCATACTGCCGGCAATATGACCTGGGAAGCATTCAATCAGGCTCTTGACGGCGACCGTCGTGCCTTGAATCAGCTGCCGGCCAGTGTCCGGCGAACCGGAACCGCCGTGCGGACGATGCGCAGCATCAACAAGACTTTCAGCTGGGCCGGTCGGCTTGGCCGCCTTAAGGCGGTTTTTTCCGGCGAAGTTACCACCTCAACTTTCACTGCGGCTCTTGATTCCCTGACCGATCTGGCCGACAGCCGTGGGGCGGCCGCTATCGCCGTCAAAGCCAGCGCGATAAAGAATATGATTGATGTCATCAGCAATTCGCGGGATTTTGCCGCGCGCATCAATGTCGATGATTATGATGCCGCCCTCGGTCACGGTTTGGCCATAGCTGCCGGATTGACCGAAATTGGCTATCTTGTCGCCACCGGCACCACCCTGGGCGGCCCGGTCGGAGCCGCCGTCGCTATTGTCGGGTCTGTCGGCGCCATTATCGTGCTTCTGGCTACCGACAGCGATCTTGAGCTGTTTGTGGAATACAGTATCTGGGGTACCGATCCCCGCGGATCGACCGGTCAGCCCGATTGGGCCGTGACAGCATTCAATCGCTGGACCGATGATGATGCCGGGGTCGACCGCATGCTGGGGTCGCTTCTTAATCTGCTGCATAAATTTGATGTTAAACATACCCATGATACAATTGTTCATGTTGTCGCAATCGAAATTGATACCAAATTCCTGCCTGATGCGGCGATCTTTCAATTTCGAGGGCAGTTCGGCAACAGCGCCGGGCAGCAGAGCCGGGTATCTTTCAACCTTCGATTTCCTTCACGACAGCGCCGACATTATACCCGCCTCACTGTCAGGCAGACCGGCGCCAGTATCATAACGGGAGCCAATGTGCAGGTCGTCACCGAAGGCGGCAAACACACTATTAAATTAAATCTTGGGGTAACCAGCAGCGCCACCACCGGCGAGGCCTGGATTCGCTGCCTGCCCTTCGGGCACCGTGAATTTACCGTCCCCCATGGAGATAGAGCCTTCCATCTGGAGCGGCTGGTCGAGCATACCGGTACGGCGGTGATTATTAATCGCTGGCGCGACTATGATTTCGAAAGCGATGAATGGGGCCGAATGCCCTCATGGACATAGACATAAAAAGGTGCGGACTTGATTTAAACAGCGAATCGAGCCGGTTCCTCTATGAAGAAACTGATTTGACAGGTTTTATGGCTAAATAAACCGCATCGTTTGCCGATAAATATTTTATTGTGGGACAAGAGGTTAGTTGATGTAAATTATCTTGACTTTTAATGAGCGGGCACGTATCATTCAAGTCAGGAATTTTGCAGGAAAATAATTATAGATAATCTGACCCCTCTTAATCTTTAAGATCAAGGGTAGCTTATGGATATTGCCAGCTATTCCTCGGATTCGCGAGCCATTGTCAAAAACGCCAAGGAAGTGGCGGCCGCTTTCAAACATCCCGAAATCGAGGTCGAACATCTTCTTATGGCGATTGTGCGTCATGAAGCCAGCGAAGTCGAGTCAATTCTCAATCAGCTCGGAAAAAGTCCATCATTCGTCGAATCGATTGTTGAGATCTATCTCAAGGACCAGTCGAGCCGCTCCGTATCACGAGAAAATCTGACTATCTCACCGGCGGTGCAGACGGTTCTTTCACGGGCCATTGAAGAGAAAAACAAACTGTATGATCCTGTGGTCGAACCGGAGCATCTTTTGATCGCCGTCTTCGACCCCAACTCGGCGCTGTCTGCGTATGTCCGCGACAAGCTCGACATACAGAAAGAAGCCATCTATCGGGCCATTGCCGAAAGCAAGGCAGTCGAGGAAATCGCGTCCGGCACACCGGCCAAAGAGGGCGAAGCGCCCGCCGAGGGTAAGAAGGAAGTCTCCAAGACGCTGCGCTACTGTGTCGATATGACCAACCTGGCCGCGGCCGGTGAATACGATCCGATGATCGGGCGTGAAAAAGAGCTGCAGCAGACCATTCAGATCCTGTTGCGCCGCCGAAAGAACAGCCCGGTGCTGGTCGGCGGAGCCGGAGTCGGCAAATCGGCCATCGTCGAGGGTTTCGCCCAGGCAGTCGTGGCCAAAAAGGTCCCCAGGGTGCTTCAGGACGTCCGCGTCATGGAGGTCGATATGGGGGCGATGGTCGCCGGCGCCAAGTACAAGGGCGAATTCGAAGAGCGCTTCAAGGCGCTCGTCGGTGATGTCGTCAAATCGGCCGGCAAGACCATTCTTTTCATAGATGAAATCCACACCATCGCCGGAGCCGGCGGCGGCGGTGGAATGGATGCTGCCAACCTGATCAAACCGGCCCTCGCGCGCGGCCAGATACGCCTGATCGGCGCCACGACCGAGGAAGAATACACCAAGTACCTCGAGAAAGATAAGGCGCTTGATCGCCGTTTCGAAAGAATCAAAGTCGAACAACCCGACTTTGATGATGCCGTGCTTATCCTCAAGGGTGTTGTCGAAAAATATGAGGACCATCATAAAGTCAAATTCGATGATGACGCCGTCACCAGTGCCGTAAAACTGGTTCAGCGCTATCTGAGCGAACGCAACCTGCCCGATGTGGCGCTCGATGTTATCGATGAAGCCGCCTCGGAGTTCGGCGTCAAGAAAGAAATGGCGGAAGAATCGATTCCGCTCATTGCCAAGCAGTTCGAGGAAGTCGAAAAACTGCTGGCCGCCTGTGAGGGCAAGAATCCCGAGAAGGACAAAGACGAATTCGATAAACTGTATGAGGCTTATGATAGATTTGAGCGCCAGTTCAACACCCTGCATGAACACTGGGGTCATCGCGTGGAAGTTATGACGGGAGCGAGCCAATGAGAAAAGACAGACTTAAACCGGATGAAATGAAAAAGGCCCTCGAGGAGAAAAAGGCTCTCTTCGGCTCCTTGAAAACAGTCGTCGAAAAGCTGGAATCCAAAATCGAGAGCGCCGATATTGCCGCCGTCGTCGCCCGCCGCACCGGCATCCCGGTCACGAAAATGATGACGGCCGAAAAGGACCGCCTGATTCATATGGAATCATTTCTCTCGGGCAAAATTATCGGCCAGGCCAATGCCATTAAGGCCGTTGCCAACGCCATCAGGAAATCCCGCGCCGGCCTGAAAATGCCCAATCGCCCGGTCGGATCGTTTCTCTTCCTCGGCCCCACCGGAACCGGCAAAACATATCTTCCCAAACTGCTGGCCGAATTTCTGTTCGATGACAAGAATGCCATGGTGCGGATGGATATGTCGGAGTTCATGGAGGCTCACTCCGTGGCCAAGATGATCGGCGCCCCGCCCGGATATGTCGGCTATGAAGCCGGCGGTATTCTGACCGAAGCGGTTCGCCGCAAACCGTTTTCGATAGTGCTGTTTGATGAAGTCGAGAAGGCCCATCCCGATGTATTCAACGTCCTCCTGCAATTGCTCGATGACGGCCGCCTGACCGACGGGCAGGGACGGACGGTCGATTTCTCCAACACCATCGTCGTCCTGACCTCGAATTACGCCGCCGACAAGATTCTCGATGCCGACCGCGAGGGACGCGAGGTCAACATGGAGGAGGTCCGCGGGTTCCTGTTCAGCAAATTCCGCCCCGAATTCCTCAACCGGCTCAATGATATTATTATCTACCACACCTTTACTCAGGAACAGATCGAGAAAATCGCCGCTCTGGAGTTCAAGCAATTATGCGTATTACTTAAAGATCAGAACATTAAAGCCCAGCTGAGCGATGATGCCCTGAAGAAATTGTCCCACGACGGCTACACTATCGAACTGGGGGCGCGACCCATCCAGCGTACTATTGAAAGGGATATTATTAATAAACTGTCTGTCGATATTATCACCGGGAATGTTTCCCCCGGCGATGAGATTATGATAGATGCCAAAGACGACGCTTATGTCTTTACAGTGAAAGAAAAGTCTTAAACTAAAATAAACGGAGGAATAAATGGCAAAATTTATTCTTGGTGCAACCGAAAGGATCAAGAAAGACGATTCCATTCCGGTTGAGCTTCTGCCGTCCAACAAGCTGCTTTACCTGGCCAAACTTAACAACAACGAAGAGGCCGATGTTGCACCCGTGCGGTGCAACAACCTAAAGGATGTCTTCGAAAAGTTCCGGCCGTCGTTTTCAGCCGAGTTGGAATCAACCGAAGGTGAACCGATCAATGCCGAGTTTGAAATCAAGGCAATGAAGGATTTCACGCCCAAGCAGATGATCGAAAACAACGACCATCTCCAGAAAACATACTACAGCAAGGAAATGCTGGCCGATCTGGACAAACAGTTGAAGAAAAACAACGCTCTCAAGAAAACCCTGACCGACAAAGAAAAGAAGGAAGCGCTGCTGAAAGCGGCGAAGTACTATATTGACCTTCTTACCGAATAGAAAAGAGGTGATTTGTAATGGCAGAAGAAGAAAAAGAAAAATTGCAGCCGCAGGAAGCGCAACCCAAGCCGGCCGCCGAAGAAGTCGTCATGGAGAAAGTCTCCGATGATGAATTCGCATCCATACTGAAGGATTCATTCGGCGATTTCGGCAAGCTGGCGGCTCTGTTGCCGTCGTTTAAAACCGCCGATGGCGACCTGGTCCGCGGCGTCGAGTGGCTCGACCCGAAGAAGGATTTCCAGCGCAAAGAATTCCTGACCAAAAAGGATTTCGCCACTCAGCGCAAATTGCTGGCCGAAAGATTGAAACTGTGGGTCAATGCCCTCGGGCAGAGCGACAATGTCGACGATATCCGCAAAACCATCAATGATAAGTCGGCCAAGCTCGAAGAAAACCTGGCCAAAAATATGAAAAAGGTCCACAAAGCCAGCCGCGAACTTGAAACCACCTATCGCGCTATCGACAAGTTTTTCGCCAACGCCCAGGCGGAACCGGATGAGAAGGTCAATTCATATTTTTCGAACATCAGTATGGAGCAGTTGACCGACCCTGATGACAAGGCGAAATTCGAAGAGGTCTCCAAGGCGGTGGCCGATCTGTATCGCGAGTGGAGCGTCAAGGAATGCTTCGCCATGGCTGTCATTCCCGGCTGGGCCGGAAGTGTCGAAAATATCGACAGCATCGCCCGCCAGCTCGGTCTGCCCAATAAACTGCATGTCCTGACCGATCTTCCCAATTTCGAGAAGTTCGAAGATGTCATGGAAATGCTCGAAGATCCGGCCTATGCCAACCTGCCCGGCATCGATGCGTACAAGCAGTATGTCTCCGTGTTCGCCAACTACGTTATGGCCCGCGAGGCCAACCAGTATGAAGATGACGACATGTGGATACCGCCGTCGGCCGTCGTCGCCGGCAAGATGTACCAGGGCGATGTTACTGTCGGTATGCAGCAGCCGATGGCCGGATTCAAACACGGCAAAATCAACGAAGCCAAGTATCTTCGTTTCAAGGCCAATCAGCCCGATGCCTCGAAAATCAATGAAAAAGGCGTCAATCCGATGGTCAGTTTCGAGGGCACTGCGGTGGCGATGGGCGCCTCGACGCTCTTCACCAAAGAAACTTTCAATGTGTATTCAATCCGCAGAACGTATGACTATGTTTACAAAACGCTGCGGAATTACCTTAATAAACAGACTTTCTCGGTCATCGATCAGAAATTTGTCGATACCCTCCGACGCGATATCGACAAATTCATGAAGGCCATTTCCGGCGGCGATAATATCCTTCAGGATTACAAGGTCGAAATTTTCGCCGATGAAGAGATGCGCAAGCGCCAGGAAATCGATCTGAAAGTGTCGCTCAATCCGAAATATCCGGCGCGCACTTTCAACATCGAATTCACGGCCTGGAATGAAGGCAATCAGACCAATGTCAAAGATAAGTAGCCACTATAAACTATAGGAAGGAGATTAGTCATGGCGAGAAGACCAACTCTTGAGATTGACGGCGTTGTTTACAGGAATGTGTATGAAGTATCGTATGCGCTCTATACGGCCAAGGACGAAACCGGTCGTCCTTCCGACCGCGCGCATGCCGGTGTCATAAGAATCGTCAGAGAATCCGACGAAACCGTCGACATTGCCCGCTGGGCGATGGACTCCAGCAAACCCAACTGGAAAGCCGGCAAGGTGACTTTCAAGAACCCGGATGATGCTGCTATGAAAGAGCTGACCTGGGAAGACGGCTTTATCACTGCTTATGAAGAGCATTGTCCTCATATCAAGGACAAACCGGATGAGCAGATCTGGGAGTGCTTCGAAATTTCATGCCAGGTTGTGAAAATAAGCGATGCCAATATCGACAACCGCTGGCAGGAATAGAATATAAACCGAATGCCGGGCGGAGCAATCCGCCCGGTCTGAAAATGTTCATAACTAACCGGCGGATTGGATAAGTATGACAGTTTTACAGACATCCGCAAATTGTTCCGTCAAGGTCGAGAACGAGGAGATTAAACACAATGTCTCCAGCGTCCGACTGGAACAGTACATCGACAACCACCACGGGCTGGCCGTCCGGGTCAAGCAGGTGAGCAAGGGCGAGGGCGGCAAGGAATTCGATGATCCCTCGACCTTCACATCCTTTCTCGGTAAATCGATCTCGGTGGTTATTACTCCCACCGGAGAACTGGTCGATAAGGGTCGCCAGCTTGAATTTATCGGTGTGGTGACCGAGGTCAGCCTCGATCACAGTATCGACGGTATCAATACCGTCCTTATCAGGGCCGAGAGCCCCACCATTGCTATGGATGGTGCGCGCCACAATATGTACTTCAGCGAGCAAAGCGCTTCCGATATTATCGGGGCCATCCTTCAAAATTACCCCATCACCAAGGGAGAAGTCGCCTCCACCAAAGGCGTCTTTAAATTCGATTCCCAGTATATGGAAACCGATTATGAATATATTTGCCGCCTGGCCGTCACGAACGGTTTGTTCGCATATTACAACGGCAAGGAATTCAAAGTGACCAAGGCCGGAAGCGGCGACGCCGAGGAGCTTATCTGGCGCGAGACACTGGGAGTTTTCAGACTGGGGCTCGGTACCGGTCATTATGACTTTGAGTCCAAAGTTTATAATTATGAAGATGCCAAATCTTATTCTCAGGATACCACCAGCTTGAAACCCGAAGTCGCCCCGTCGGATCTGGTGAAAAAATCATTTGATTCATCGCTGAAAATTTATAAGAAGGCCGGGTATTCCGATTCCCCCAGGGGAGTGGCCGATCGGCAAACCCTCGAAAATTATCTGAAGACCGAAAAATCCCGGGCCCTCGGCGGCATCGTTAAGTGTCACGGTCAGTCCAATGTCCCCCGCGTCATGGTCGGGAAATGTGTCAAAATCAAGGGCATGGATAAGCTCGACGGCATGTACTGGGTCAAGGCCGTCAATCATATCTTCGATGAGAGCGGCAAATATCATAATACTTTTATCTGCTCTCCTATTGACGCCGCCTATCCGGAACAGCAGCCGATGATGAGAATCGGCGATGGCGTCGATACCGGAGCGGTCGAAGTTTCCGAAAGAAAAACATTCAAACAGCCGCTCTTTACCGGCCTGCATACCGCCGTCGTCGTTGACAACAACGACCCCGAAGCAATGGGCCGTATCAAAGTCAAGTTCCCCTGGACCGATGATGCGATCGTCCGCTGGGTTCGTCTGGCCGTGCCCCACGCCGGCGATAAACGGGGATGGGTAAGTCTGCCGGAAATAGATGATGAGGTTTTAATAGGCTATGAGTATGGCGACACCGATTTCCCGGTGGCCATCGGTTCGCTCTATAATGGACAGGCGATGCCGCCCAAGAATATCGGCGGCGACAAGAATAATGTCAAAATGTTTATGACCCGCAGCGGCAACCAGATCGTTTTTAACGATGAAGACGGCAAGGAGCAAATAAGTATCGTCAACAAGGACGGCTCCAATACCATCGTCATGGATATGTCGGGGCCGAGTATAACTATCGAGAGTAAGGGCGATATTAATATTAAAGGAAAAAATCTTACCCTGGAGAGCCAGGAGGCGCTCAACCTTAAAGCGGGGTCGGATTTGAAAGCAAAAGCCGGCGCCAATGCCGAAGTGGAAGGAAGCGCTAATTTGAAACTTAAAGCCGGTGCCATGCTTAATGTTGAAGGAACGACGGTTGCCGTCAAGGGTAACCCGATTCAGCTTAATTAGTGATATAAATGGATTATCTTGCACTACCGCTGCAGCTAAAAAAGGGCTACCTGAACAAAGCCGGCCTGTATGAATCGATTTCCGTGTCAATCGGCCTGTTATTGAGCAGCCGCCTGGGAACCCTTCCGTTCAATGCTTCCTATGGATGTGATATCTGGGAAAAAGAATTCTCCGATCTATATACCGCCAACAAGGCCGATATCAGAGCCAGCATCCGCAATGCCATCGATAAGTTCGAGAAACGGCTGTATAATGTGTCGGTGACGCTGGTCAACGTCGATACCAGCCATTTGCATGCCCTTGGCATAGCGGTTAAGGTGATCGGACTTTTCCAGGAAGACGGTGAAGAGAAAAAATTTGAGGAAACCTTTACGATCGGCTAACCGCCCCAGCGAAAGAGTACAATGGCAGACAATAAATTTCGTACCCAGGAGCAGGTCTTCAATGAAATGCATCGAGAATTACGCCGGTGGAATCCCGAGGTCCCGGAATCACCCGAGCGCCTGGACCCCATCCTGAAGATTCTGCTGCAACTCTACTCAACCCAGATTTCACGCGTCGATAAAAAAATCGATATGGTTTACGAGAAGGCCTCGACCTCACTCATCAGGTCGCTCTGCCCGGAAAGCAAACGATGGCCGGTGCCCGCCTTCACCGTTGTCCGCTGTGTCCCCACCGACCCGGTGGTCGATGTCGACCAGCACACCAGATTTTTCTATAAAGAGGAACGCGATGGCGGACAGACATTTTTCTTCTCTCCGCACCGCAAGGAAAAACTGGTCGCGGCTGAGGTCAAACATATTTATCTCAAAATAGACGGCGCCATTGTCGATCTCTCCCCCTCATCGGTCGAAAGCACCTCGACCCATACGACCATGCAGGTTTCGCTGCCCCGGGGGAAAACGGCTCAAATTTATCTTGCCGTCGATCACGCCGGATCGGCGAAAAATTTCGAAAATGCAAATATTTTTATAAATGGCATTCCCGACGCCCTCAAACAGCTTCGCTGGGGACAGTGGTATCCGGGAAGTAAAGAGGGCCGTTTCCATGAGGACTCCGGCTTCTGCCCCGGTCTGACAACCAGCATCGAGATGCTCTTCAACCGCGAAAACGGGCCGGTCAACTGGGGCGGTCTGCGCAGCAGCGCCGACCTTTTCAAACCGCTCGAGAATCATTTTATTTTTCTGCCCGAAATTTTTGTCTCGACCTGGGAAGTCGGCCCGCCTCAGAAAGAACTTTACGACAGAATGCTGGACTACGGTATCACCATTGAAGAGGGTGATGACCGCTTTTACTGGATACGGATCGATCTTCCCGAAGGCGGCAACAAACATTCCATGCAGTCGCCGTTTGAAATATATTTCAATTGCCTGGTGGCGATTAACAAAAATGAACTGACTCTTTTTAAACATACCGGCGGTAATCGACTGGTCGAAATCGAACTGCCCGAAGATATCTCGAACATTCTCGATATCCTGAAAGTCGTGGATTCCAACGGCCGGGAATATATTCCCAGCCACCGGATCAGCACCGATCAGTCGCAGAAATTTTATTCTCTGGAAGAGAAAAACAACCATTTGGTTCTATGGTTCGATTTTACCGGCAGCATCGACCTCCCGCCCGATTCCATCACCATCAATTATTCGGTGACGGCCGGAACCGAGGCCAATGGTATTGAAGCCGGGAAAATAGCCGAGCTGTATGAAAACCACCCCGGGATCGTTTCGGTGGCCAGCATTCTTCCGGTCAAAGGGGCCATTCCGGCCAAGACCGACAAGCAGATTTTAACCGAGGTGTCGGCCCGGCTGCGCAGCCGCGACCGCGCCCTGAGCTTTCAGGAAATTTCCCGATGGGCCATGACCTTTGATCCCCGCATTCTCAGGGCCGAGTGCCAAAACGGCGTCGAGCGCACCGATCACGGTGTCAGGCGATGTATCGTCGTTACCATCGGAATTAAGGCCGATGATTTCTATTCGAATGACGAGGTCGAATTGCTTCGCATCAGGCTGAATAATTTCCTTAAATCACGTTCGCCGGTCAATACCCAGTTTGCCATTAAGATTGAAAAGAAATGATAGTATCCGGAATAAATAAAATGCCGGAATTTTGCAGCCGGCGCACACCGTACCATTACGTCACGGCGATCGTCCTGCTAATGAGGCTCGGCGTCCAGTTGGGCAATATCGAACTGCTGGCCGAAGGCGAGTACGAAAATTATAAGGGTGAAGTCCTCTCCCAGGAACCGGCATCCGGAAGCCCCCTCAAAAAAGACACCCGCGTCGCCCTGCATATCGGGATGTCCAGCGCCGTGGATTACATGCCCTACCAGTTCTTCTACGGGCTCGAGGGAATCAGGGCCTCCGATCAAAGCTGGGATGACAACGCCCGCCGGTTCATGGCCCCGTTCGAATCGGCCTATGTCAAGAGCAAGGCCAATGCCGTCATGCATCAGTTGAAATATGATTTCGGCATTGTCGATCCCGAATATATTAAAAGAGTGCTGTTGCTGTTTGGTTTCGAGGCCGGCGATTATGTGGCCGATATCAATGAAATGCTGTTCTGGCTCTCCGCCCTTCCACCGTTTAATTTCTGGGCCGGAAATCCCGTTTTTGTCGAAAAAATATTGACCTATCTAATTGGATATAAATTTAAAATAATTGAAAATGTGACTTCCGAATTTGACATCCCCGAGACCATTCGATACCGCCTTGGCACCAAAGCGGGCCGGCTGGCGCATGAAACCATTCTCGGGCGAAGATTTTCGGAGCAGGATTCCGGGTATCGACTGGAAATCAGCGATGTTCCTTCTGAGAAGGCCGTCGATTTATTGCCGGGCAAGCCCTTGCGCAAAAAAATAGAATGGATTCTTGGTTTCTGTATGCCGGGGAACCTGGAAAGTCATATAAAAGTCCATGTCCTTCGAAGCAAAGTAAATGTCGGAAAAGAGTCTAAAAACTGCTATCTCGGCTATTCATCCTTTGTTTCGGGCAAGAGATAATTGATTGGAGAGAAAAGATATATTCCATTAACCTTGACTTTGAAAATTGTAAAATATATAATTGGCCTATTATATCCGAGGCAAGACAATGGGTAAATTGAACTTATATTCGGTTAACTGGCAGGATGGGATGCTCATTACGCAGCAGCATCTTAAGGACCAGGAAAGCTATTTTGAATCTTTGGCCCGCTGGCATGCGCTGCATGCCGGGGATAATTACGGGCTGGTCAGAAAGTCCCCTTCGGGTGAAGCCGCTCTGTCATTGATCGCAACGGTCAGCGGCAGCCGGCTGCGTGTCGAAATAAAACGCTGCCAGGCGCTGACGCCGGGCGGATACTTTATTGAAGTCAATGATAATCTCGCCGAGATAATCACCGGCGAAACCGATATTACCGAAACTCAGGTCCCGGTTTTTGTTGCTGCCGATGCCGACTCCAGGAAACTGACCGGTGACCCGGATTCGTCCGAAGATATCCCGCGAGTCCCGTTCCAGATGCAAAATTATTCGGTTCATCTTGGGAAAAATCCGCCTTTTCCCGAAATTCAGTATATTCAGGTGGCCGAATTGACAATTAATGGCAGCGAGGTTATGCCGTCGCCCGATTATTTCCCGCCCTGCATTACCATCAATGCCGATGACCGGCTGGCTCAAAAGACGGTCGATTTCCGCAACCGGCTGGAAAATCTTCTCAAGCTTTCCACCCGCGCCTATATGGCGGTGGCCGCCGCCGGGGCTCTTGAAGGCGCCTCGACTACTCTGCAGAAGGCCTTCAAGGAAACCGTCTATCACATGGTCAGCTATCTCGCCTCGAATCTCGATAATTTTATGGTCGGTCGCAACGCCATGCATCCGATTATGATGGTTATATATTTCAAACGGCTTTTCCGGGTCGTTTCCAGTCTTCTTAATCTTAGACCCGGCCTCAAGGATTACTTGAATGAGCGTTTCTTCACCAGGGAACTTAATTCCGAAGTGGGGCGCTTCATGTCCTCGGTCGATGCTTTCCTGCTGATGGAATATAATCATCGCGATCTCGGTTCTCAGATTAGTATGATCGAGAACATTCTCAACGTCCTGCGCGGCATGATGGCCTTCCTGGCCCAGACCAAACCGGAGCAGCTTGGCGAGCAGGCCGTTGCCACCGAAACATTGACCTATGCCGGCAAAACCTATCGCAATCTCGCCTATACCGCCTGTCGCATGGAACAGGTCGGCGAATTGAGTTATCTCCAGATTCAGATTGCCGAACCATGCCCTGTCAATGATTCCGTAATACTGATCAACAAGGACCTTTATTCCGATGCTGAGTGGCGCTCGATGCAGGTCAGGCTGGGCATGAATGAGGCCCGCGGTCTGGGCGAAACCGACCCGATCGATATCGATATTGTCACCTTTGGAAACAAGGTGGCGCTGCACCCGCGTGATATGCTTAAATCATCGTCGGTTCGGAAATGTACTCTCATATTTCGTGGAACCGGCAACCCGAAAAAACTTGCCGGATTGGGAAAAATGGATTTGATTGTGTACAAGATTTAGTTTTGGAAAATAAATTATGTCGGAAAGTATAAAAATATATATTCAGGACCTCTTCAGGTATCTCGAAATCTATGAAACCAATTACGCCGCGTTCGAGACCGAGGCTTTTTTCCAGACTTACAACGGCATCTTTGCCGTTTTTCAGGCGCTTCGCCAGCAGCGCGACAAGGCGGTCGATGTTGACCGCGTTTTTCTCGAGAAGATTAAGCAGTCGCCGCTCAGCTCCTCCGACCTGAGGCAGTTTACCATCCAGGTCATGATCACTTTCTTCGAATCGGAGGCCGATACCGATGGTACGTCGAATCAGGCATATCTCTATTGCCGCGACCTGCGTCCCGTCAAGCGTGATGCCGCCTTTTTCGAGGAGCATCTGGTGCCGATCCTCCTTCGCGAGGGCAGCCTGAATAATAACCTGAAATTGAATGACTTTTTCCTTAAAGAGATTTCGCGCTATATCAACAAATTTGCCCGCGCCACCAAGGCCGATATCAGCCCGGAGCAGTTCGACGCCCTTCCCGGGCATCATAAGCTTCTGGAATTGAGCCGGAGACGGCTCGATCTGGGCGATCAACTTGTCAAGGACCGCAATTCTCTCGAATTTCAGCTGCAGCGCATCGGCGTCTTTAATAAACTCAGCGAAAAAAACAAGACCTTCGATCATTATCTGCGTGAATGGCACTATTTAATCACGACCAGCTTCTGGGCCAGGCTAAAATCCAGCCTGTCCGAGTTGTGGGGCAAATTCAAGGGATTGTTCAAAAGCTTTAATTATTTTCGTCTGTCTCTCGTGCAGCGCAAACCGGCCTACCTGTTTTATGGGCTGATAATTATCATCTTCATCCTGCTGGCCATTTATGTGCCCATGAAATGGAACAGCTACTCATTGGAGAAATATCAGCACTTCGAAAAACAGGCGGCAGAAACACAGCAGGCTATCAGCAAGTAAGCAACAGGTATAGAATAAGATATGGGATTTGCAAAAATATTTAAATTCGGAAAAAAGGGCGCCAAGATGGCGTCCAAACAAAAAGGGAAAAAGGGCGAAGGCGGCGGCGGCCTGACCTGGCCGGCCGGAACACGTATCGGTATTTTCGGCCATGACAATTCGGGAAAGACGGTTTATTATACCGTTCTCAACGAGGAATGTAAAATTTCCAAGGATCTGCAGATTTCGGTGACCGATAATTCCACCGCCGGTGAGTTTCTTTCCAACTACCGCTCCATCTGGGGATTGGGAAGCACCGGCGAGGCCGGCACCGTGGTTGATTTCAAGGGCGAACAGAAGTTCCCCGATTCCACCAAGTCCGACAAGGTGCTTCAATTCACGGCTGTTCTTAACCGCCGCAAGAAACTTCCGGTCGTCGCTTATGACTACAACGGCAAGGGTGTCTCAATTACCGACCGCGGCGAAATTTCCGATAAAATTTTCGATTTTATGGATGGCTGCGATGGAATTTTGTTCTTTTTCGATCCCAAGATTCTTGGAGCCGAATTGCAGACGCAGGCCCATGTTGCTTCTTTCGTCAATATGCTTGAACGGCTGGCGCCTCTTAACAAGCGGCTGCCCATTCCGGTCGCTCTGGTGGTAAATAAATCTGATGTTCTCCCCGGCTTTTCCGAGAATCAAACCATATTGGTCAGCGGTGAAGAAGAGCATTTTATCGCCGAAGATTTTGAATTATTCGTGGAAAAAGTTCTTACCAGCAACCGCATCGCTTCCAGCTCCGAGTGGGCCGGTTCGGTCAGAAACGTTCTGGTAAAACTGCGGGAGTTCCTCCGAATAGTTGTCGGACGCACGCTCGATTTCCAGATTTTCTTTGTCTCCAACACCGGTTCAAATCCTGAAAAAATTGGTACTGATGTCGGCCATTCCATCTATGTCCCGCCGCCAAAAATTCGTCCGATCGGCGTCCGTGAGCCGTTCTACTGGCTGCTGTCAGCTATTGACAGGGGCAAAAAGATTGCTTTTTTCCACAAAGCGGCTAAATTTGTCGCCTTGATCAGCGTTATCTGGATGCTTTTCTATTCGCTGCCTTTCCTGTATCATTTTAAAATTCTTTATCCGAAACCGCAGCGGGTGGAACAAAATATTCTCAAAGCCTATGATGGTAATTACTTCAATACCACCGAATCGGAACGCCAATCCATCATTCGCGAATATCGCAATTATGAAAGCCGCTGGCTGGTCAGACAGATTTTCCCCGATTACCAGCTTCCGGCCAAAAAGATTCGCGAGATTTATTCCGACTTCAATGTCGGCAAAGCCATTACCCGCCTGGATAACCTGATCCTTGATTTCTCGATGATTGTTAAGGACTCGACTCGCTGGCCGCGTATCAATCCGAGCAATGACAGTCTTATTCTTCAACCCGATCATGAAAAATTGCTGGCCGGGCTCAATGAACTTCATGCCGGCGATGAAAGCTCCACCCTGTATGTTCGCAGCGACCGAACCCTTACCTACTGGAATTTATTCACGCAATATATTGCTCTCCGCAACGATACCACCGCCGCGGTCGCCATCCAGGATCAAATCAAATTCGATCGCGCCAACAGCCGCGATATGAGCGGCGCCGAAAATCAACTCGGCGATGCTCTTAACGGAATTGCCAAATTCAAAAAGCAGGTGGTGGCGCAGAAGGTTGATTCCAAAATTGCCCTCGAAGAATTCGAGGACATCAAAGACCGAATCAATAATTCCACCGAAGCCGCTTTTGTGCTCGGGAAGGCGGTCAATGACCTCAAAAAAATTCGCGGAAAACTCGATCCGGCCTCCGATCAGGCCCAGATTTCGGCCATCGATTCATTTATGAAAGAGGTCGACAAATGGTCGAAAAAGCGCCGCTATGTCTATAAAATTTCATCCATTCCTGAGATGGGCCATGTTCATGTGGAAGTGACCCCCAAAGGCGATAATCCGACCTGGTCATTGGAAACGCAGTTTCTTGAAGGCGAGGAATTTGCGCTGGAGTGGAAAATCGACGACGATATTCATATCGCATTCGATGAACTCAAACATAATTGCCAGTGGGGCAAAATCCCCAGCGACAAAACGGTCCTGAAAGGAAAATATTCTTTATTTGACATGGACGGTTCAATTTTATTTAATAATATAGGTAAGACAATTATTATAAGCTTCACTCCGAGCCTGAAGGATCAGCTCCCGAAGCTTGAGTAGAAAACAAGGACCTTAAACAGGAGTACAGCATGAAAAGAATAGATATTGGAGCAGTAACAAAAGTTTTCGCGGCTGTTTTGCTTTTTTGTTTGTTTTTGATTCCTGATTTATATGCGGGCAAAGTGCAGCTTCCGGAAGGAACCGAAATAAAGGTGCGCTTTGACAAGTCGATGCGAATCAACTCGGGGAAATTGACCAAGGGCGTCCCCCTTGCCATTACGCTTGACGAGCCGGTCATCATCGGGGGCCGCGTGATTATCGAAAAAGGCACCGCCGGGAAAGCCGAAGTGCTCGACGTGAAAGCATCCTCAAAGGCGGGCAAGCCGGGTTATCTTAAAATCGGATTTGTGGAACTGGAACCGAAAGGCGAATTTACGCGGGTCGATGTGCCCACTATCAAGCTGACCGGCGAAGTGGAAAAGAAAGGCAAAGGCAAAAAGCTGCTCTCCTATATGTTTATTTTTGGATTATTCATCAAGGGCAGTCAGGCCGAGATTCCGGCCGATGTTGTCTATAATGCCAAAATCGCCGAGACGGTTGTCATGCAGAGCGAATAATCCTGATATCCCGAAAAAAACTTAAGCCGGACACTGTTGGCAGTGCCCGGCTTTTTTTTGAAAGGCGAAATATCCGAATCTTTGCTATTTCTTCAAGGCCGTTATAATCGACTGCCTCCATATCCCGATCATTATCGAGTCCAGCGCCGAATCGGAAATACTGACCTCATCCAAGCCGCCCCAGAAATAATTGCTACTATTGCCGGATAGCTGGCGCCCCAATTCCAGTGGACTTGAGTTGGCCACAGGAACAGCGGTTCCGTCACCGGAAACCCAGGATCCCTCCTTTATCACCCGGCCGTCGATCATCCAGAGCGCCGATGTCGGATCACCAAAGACAAATGAGATTGCCAGTTGGTGATATTCGTTGTCCATCAGAGGCGTCGCCACCTGATACGCATGCCCCGGCGGCGTCCCGTATTCGAATGTTATTATGGTATTGGCTGAATTAAAAGTTGGTGTCATGCTGATTTGGTAATTAATATTTCCATCCGGAGCACGTTTGCTCATCAATGTCTGTTGTGTGACTCCTCCGGCGAACCGCGCGTACATCGAAATGGTAATCTCCTTGGTAATATCGAGCAAATTGTCGTCCGGCACTTCCACAAAATCACCATCGCCGTTGAATACGCGGGCCATGCCGTGAATACCGGGTTCGAGATAGGTGCCGGTGGCCACGCCGTTGAGATTATTGCCGGATGCATCATAAACTATGTTATTGGTGGAATCATCATTCATTCTCCAGTAAGCCACCGTCGAAAAGGTCGGGCGGTACATCTCAACGCTGCTCCCCTCTCTGACCACAGGCGCGGTTGGAATCGAATCCAGGTATTTGGATAACTCCAGGTAATCGATATAGATATTATCTATTACGACATCTTCACTGTACGCATAAGTCTGGAAATTGACGGTTGCCAATGTGGCATATCCTGAGTCATCCACCAGGAGTCCGACTCGGACTTCGTTTCGAGGAAATATCTGAAACCCAAAGCCGGCAACATCACCGATGTATTGGAGCGCAAGGGAATCGGCCAGTGATGGATTCAGTTCGGCTCCTTGGACGACCAGAAGGTCATTATTGTAAATAATACTAACCGTAATCGTATTCAATTCCATAATATTATATACCTTCAGATCCAATCCGAAAGATGATCCCTGCGGTATCACCATACGCCGCGGCGACAATTTAACCATCGGAACCTGCGGATATAGGTTAATCTCGATAATCACGCCCGTTATGGCGGCGATGTCGGTTGTTGTCTCTCCTCGGTAAATCAGCCTTCCGGCGTCGTACGCCTCGATAACAAAATGCCGGTTCTTTCCCGGAGGGACGATCACTTCTCCAACTAGAAACCCGTCGACCAAAAATAATACTCCGATTATGGGAGTTTCTATATCCGGCGCCGTCACGGTCAAAATGAATAAATCCAGTTGCTCGGCTTCGCCGAGCCCCATCTGGGCGGCATTGATCTTTATCTGGAGCGAGTGGCCCGACGTGCCTTCGGTCGGCCTTTCGGAGCAGCTTCCAACCAGAAGCATGGCTGATATCAGAAGAATTAGGCCGCTGATAATACTGAGTTTATTGTGCTTTATCATTTTCCGGGCCCTCCTTAAAATATCGCCGCAAGGCCGAAGGTTAATTGAAGCCCGGTCAGGTCAAGCGCGCCGTCATCGGCCGAGCCGGTGAAATATTTCAGGCCGACATCCAGATCCATTCGCTCACCGAGCTTGCGACCGTACATGCCGCCGATGCCGAATATGGTGGATTTATCGAATCCCTGATCGTTTTTGCCGATAAGCCGCATATCAATAGACGGCGAGACGTACCACTTCTTGTCTGGATGATAATTGAAATTGCCGTTAATGGAAAACTCATTTCCATAGAAACGGGCCTCTTCCGAAATACCGCTGAAAATGTCGAACTCAAGCGGTTTGAAACGATGCAGGTAGCGGACATATCCGCCAAGACTGTACGTCTTTTCGGTCATGACGCCTCTCAGGCGCATATCAAGCTGTCCGCCCGCGTCATATACTTCGACATCATCAAGCTTGTCGCTGCCGAATGAACTGAAGATGAAGTCGCCGCTGACTGCCGTCTTCTCGAACGATTGCGAGGCGCTGATATTGAAACTGACAAGATCACCCGGGTCATAGCTGCCCTCGCCTTCATACGGATCATATGAACCGTTGTACTGGTACATGATGCCGACACCATAGCGGGTATTCCCCTTAATGGTCGCCCCGCCGATCAGGGCATTGAACCCGAACCCCTCGCCGTACCGGCGTATCGGAAAAGATAAATAGTTTGTGGACAAGACATCAATTATCGCGCGATCGGCGTCCGGATCAAGTTTCTTTTTGCCGATCGGCAGGTTGATACCGCCGCTTAAAAGAAGCTGATCTTCGTACAGCGACTTGTTAACCTGCACCCGAAAATCGCTGAAGCCGGCTAATGTCGTATCGGAGTCTATCACCGACAATTTATTCGAGGCGTTGGCCATATAGAATTGCGCCTCCAGATTGTCCTGCAGCGGAACAAAACCGGTTACCGGCATTGCCAATTGATTAACTTTTATTTCGGCACTGTCGCCCTTAATTTTCCAATGGCTGTAAATCATCCTGGCTTGACCGGAGCCCGGCTGATCATAAATGATCTGCCCGTAAAGCTGGGGGGCGGCAACAATTGCCAGCATGAGCGGCAATATGCAGAGGTATATTTTATTGCGCATCGAGGTCCCCCCTTATTATGACCAGGACGCCCCCGTCGAATATTACCGGCGGCCTGAAGGCGGAGAAACCGAAGCGGTCAAAATCTATGTAGTTTTGAATAAAACCGCTGTTGATGATGGTCGAGATTTGCACCCCGTCCAGGCCGAGAACCTCAAGCTCCTTCTCACTTGCCTCTGTAACCGATGCCTCGAAACCTTCGAACGAGGTCGCTCCGCCGGGAGCGAGCGCCTGAAGTTTTCCCGCCGCCTGCATGAAATTCTTGTCCTGACCGGCGGCGGTCTGGAATTCCTGCCGTGCGGCGTCCGGCATTCCGCGGCTCTGGTAATCCAGTCCGCGGCAATAGGCCATGAAAGCCAGGAATGATTCGGTCGGCACCTCTTCGATGGCATCGCGTTCCGCTTTGGTCAGACTGATGCCCAGGCTGTCGATGATCTTGAACACGAAATCCTTCTGCAGTGCAAAGAAACTCTGCACCTTGCCTTCGACCGGTGTCGTCATCTCGGCCGAACTGTCAACCGTGTTGACTATGGCCCCGTCAAGCCTGATGCCGCCTTCGCCCGTACTCAGGACCGTTCCCGTGACCACCTTCCTGCTTCCAATAAGGCGCCCGACTCTTGGCGAAGTCGCCCGATCGGCATACTCCGATGAGCCCAGTTTCAATTCGCTCAAGATAGCATTGATCTTCATGCGATCCACGACCGTCAGCGATGATACTTTGGAAAGATCGCCGGCCGTAAACTCGGCCAGCCCCTTCGTGATCGGCGCCAGGTCGGCCGGAAGCTGCGAGCCGTCGAAATCGACCACCGCAATGCTGTTGTCCGGAATGGACGCGACATCGATGGCGTTCTCGTCGGCAATCGTTTGCTGCGCCTCTTCCTTGATCTTAAGGGCAATCAACCGGTCCAGGTGAGCCCGGATCATAGCCTCCGTCTTTTTTTCGGATTCCATATTCAAGGATGACGAATATGCCGCAATAGCCTGGTCATACTGCTTGCGCTGCTCGAAAATCAGTCCCATATACAGATTGGTCCGTGCATCCGGTTGAATATTATTGGCCTGTTTGAGCGCATCCTCGGCCTTGAGCAAATCCCCCTTCTTATAGTACGCCACACCAAGTTCCCGCCAGCCTTCATAACTGCCGGGATTCTTCTGTATGTCCCTGTATAATATATCGACCGCCTCGTCATACCGGCCCTCATCCGCCTGCTGCCGTCCCTGCATATACAGCGACTGGGAGCATCCCGCAGCCAGCAATAGAAGCAGTACCATCAGTTTCTTTATCATGTCGTCTCCCCTCGGATAATTGTAGCCTTAGCCGATAAGCGGACGGTAAATTTCCATTTTGCGTTTGGCTTCGGTGAAGGTGTTGTCGGCATCATAGGCCAGCTTGAAATACTCATAGGCTTTCTTGTAATCATACTGATCCATATATTCCAGGCCATGCGCATAAAGCTTCGCCGCATCCATCGACTCGGTATTGCTCTCCTTAAGAATCAGCTTGGTCTCGTCGGTCAGCATGATATTCAGCTTTTCGGCCAGTTCATTGACCAGTTCCTTTTCAAGCAGCACATAATCCGGTTTGCCTTCTTTATCGACCGACGCGATTATCTCCGATGTTTCGGTCTTCACCACCCTCACGATCATTCTCGTGCTCTTGGCGCTCAACTGCGTGATGCTGCCGAAAACCATCAATTGCGCCCCGAGCATCTTGCCGACCCGCGCCGCCGTGGCCTTGTCTATCTTGCCCGACTCGGTCAGTTCCAGCTCCTTCAGGACATAATCGATTTTGTCCCGTTCGACCACCTTCAGGGAACTTATCTGCGAGAAATCATGCTGGAAAAAGTCGGCCAGCCCTTTGGCCAGAAATCCCAGTTCCTCCTGGAATTTGCCGACCGAATAATTGTCGAACTCCAATATGGCGATCGTTTTGATCCCCGGATCGGTAGCCTCATCACAAACCAGCTTGTCCTTGGCTTGTGTCAGTTTGTACCATTGATCGCGCAGTTCCGACGGCCAGATCTCGCGCGGAAACAATATCAGGCAGGGATCGATGGTTGCTATTTTGGTCAGGAATTCATAAGCTTTACGCTGGTATTCCAGACCTTTGGCATAGGTGATAATACTCATCACTTCGTAGATGGCTATCGAATCCTTGCCCGTCAGGTTGTCCTGGCTGATAAGTTCGTTCGTGATAGCCATCCCCTTGTCGAATTCAAGGTTGCTGTATAAGTCGATTGCTTCGGCCAGTCTGGTCGCGACATCGCCGCTCTCCTGCGCCGATACCCTATTCACGGGCCCCGACATCAGGACAACCAGCAAAGCAAGACACAGCGCCCCCGCGGTCCTTACATACATATTCATGGCTGCTCTCCAGGTTAAATATTAATGACGATATTTCGTGTCTATCTATCCCAAAAATATAACAGCTTATTCTTCGGCATTGAAAAAGACGCGGTGCGATCCGTTGATTTCGACCTTCACCGTATCCACATAAGCCAGCATCTTGCCGCCCTGTTCGACATTGATCTTGATAATATGCTGTCCGTTGCTGAGATTGAACGTGAATGGTGTCTGCTGTTCTTGAAGCTTCCCGTCAATGTATATATCTCCGCCGCGCGGCCGCGAGCCGACAAGAACTTTTCCGTTGCCCGTGACCGGTTTCCGTTCCGGTTCCGGTTCGGGCTCCTTCACCTGGGCCAGTTCGAAAGTGTAGCGGCGCGGAAGGATCTCGCCCGGTGACAAATATATTGTATCATGCATAATCTTATTAACTGCCCGATTGTTCTCGACCCGGATATAATGCATCCCGGTGTCGCTCGTGAGCGATGTTTCCGCTATGGCGGCGCCGATCAGGCTGCCGTCAAAATAAAAATCTCCCGATGGTGCAATAGTCAGTGCCAGAATACCTGTGGCCGCAACCGATACTCCTCCGGTCGATACGGTCGTATCAGCGCCGGTGGTACCTGTCACCGGAGTTGTTTCCTTCTTTGTCTCTTCGCCGGATGGAAAGAATAAATATAATGCCGCGGCGACTAATATAACTACGGCAGCGGCGCCGATTATCAATGGCATCATCTTTGACTTTTTGCGCGGCTCACGGGGAGGTTTGGGTGAAGGCGTCGCCGTTTCTTTTGCCGCCGCCAATTCCAGACTTATACCTCGGCCGCATAACGGCGCCAGTGCCGCAATCATCTCGCCCGCCGATTGAAACCGCTCTTCGGGCTGGATGCGCAGCGATTTCATGATGATACCGGCCAGCTCTTTGGGAATGTCGGAATTCAGCTTGGCCGGATTAACCGGCTCGCCCGCCAATTTGGCGTCGCGTAAAATAAACTGGTTGTCGCTCTTGAACGGCAGTTCGCCGGTCAGCATATGATATAAAGTCGTCCCGGTCGCATAAATATCGACCAGGGAATAATTGACATTTTCCGCCCCGCTGAACTGCTCCGGCGACATATACGCCGGCGTTCCCGCCGCCGTCCCGGCAATGGTTAGATTCGGATCGGTTTTGCCTTTGGCGATGCCGAAATCGATGACTTTCACATGGCCGTCTTTGTCGATCATGACATTGCTCGGCTTGATATCGCGGTGCGAAATATCTTTTTCGTGCGCGGCCTTGAGCACCTCGAGCACCCGCGTCATTATCCAGCAGGCCCGGGCCACCGGAACCTTGCCCTCTCTTTCAAGAATCTCCTCGAGCGACTCCCCGTCGATATAATCCATGGCGATCACAAAATCATCACCATGATTGAAAAAATGCTTGATGCGGCCGATATTGGGGTTGGCATCCAGAAGGGCCAGCTTGTCGGCTTCCTGCCGGAAACGCTCCGCCATCCTTGGATTCGTGAGCACTTTCAGGACCACCTTAAGGTTCGGAACATCCTGGTGCACTGCAAGATAGACCCGCGCCATGCCGCCCGTGCCGATCCGTTTCAGTATCCTGTAACTGCCGATAAATTGCTGTTCTTCCATAGTGTAAAAATATACAAATTTGTAATATTCACTGCAAGAAAAACTATTGTAAGTCGAAGTATTTGAGTTTCTTAATTATTTATACACTTGTTTCTTGTTTTAAACACGACCTTTTTCGCCAAAAAGGGGTAGTGGACGTAATTCAAGACCCGAATTATATCTATTTTTTTATGGATTTATTGCAGCAGTAGGTTAAAATCCCCGCCTTCCCTGATTGTAATCTGGGGCGAGGGGGTTTCAACAATTTCTTCTTTTTGCCATCATTAAAATGTGATCGGCGGGTTCTCAAACCCGCCGCGGTCGGTCTGAGGACCGACCGATCACAGAACATATTGTGTCTGGGTTCACTTCCAGGGTGGCCGTGCCAAACTTGTTTGGGGTGGAGCACAACGAAAACAGGCTACCTCTTATACCCAATATCGCGCAGAAATTTATGGCGGATTTGCTTGTGCTCGGCGGTCTCGATACCGGCCGGCATTTGCCCGTCGATAACGCCCATCACGCCGCGCCCAAGCTCGGTCTCGGCGACAATAACCTGCACCGGGTTGGCCGTGGCGCAAAATATCCGGCAGACTTCCGGGACAGATTTGATCCTCGGCAGGAAATTAATCGGGTAGCCGTTGCGCATGAATATTATAAAAGTGTGCCCGCAGGCGATATCGAAAGCGGTTTTCTCGGCCAGCTTGATCAAATCCTCGCTGTTGCCGTCGGAGCGGATCAGGCAATCCTGCGATGCTTCGCAAAAAGCGATCCCGAATTCGACCGAGGCCGATGAGGTCACCATCGCTTCATACAAATCCTCGACCGACTTGATGAAATGCGTCATCCCGAAAATCATGTTAAGATCGGGCGTCATTTTGATATCGATTACCTTGGTTTTCATATCTCCTCCACTGAAATTCTTTCGTCGAACAATGAATCATCCAGGCCGGAATTGACCACCGGGTTGGTGTATGTCTCCTCGGACTGGAAATATACTCCGATAAAGAAAGCCGCCTTGCCCTTGCCGAGCAGTTCAAACCGATCCGGGATCCAGATTACTGAGTCGTATGGCTTGTAATTTATCGTCATGTCCAGTTCTTTGAGCTTGAACATCAGTTTGCTGACCAGTTTGGCCGGGCTGAAATCGACCCGGACCAGGTTATAATCAGCCGTATCGACATAATACAAGCAGTTCAGCAAAGTATCATTTTTCTCGCGGGCGTCGGCACGAAGCATATAGCACGTGAAACCATTGATCTTTTCTTTGGCGATTCCCTTGTAGCTGACATCATACATCCCGGTGTAAAGCATCTGAAGCGGAATCGTCAGGTCATAAGTAAAATCGCGGTTTCCCCGCTTGACCCGTTCTTCCTGCTTTTTGTCAACTTCGGTCACCAGGGCCTCGCGATCCTGCAGGACCCCGTCGAGATAAAGGGCGACATACTTCTGATGGATATGAAACGTGTCATCTATTTTTTTCAAGTATATTTTCTTTTCGTATCTCTTTTCCTCGGTAACCTCACCTTCCTTGTCGGTGCGGCGTTCATAGAAGATGGCATCGAAAGTCATGTCGCTGACAGCATCAAACTGCCTCTGGTGCGCCGCCAGCACCGAGTCGATCAGAGGAACAACCGCAATCTTTTCCACTGGAAACACGCTGCCCGAAACTCCCAGAAACAAAATGACAGATAAAAGCATTATTTTCATTTGTCGGTCCCCACAATAATTTCTATTCGTTTGATTTTGTCCCCGCGGACAATTTGATCGACCACCTCCATACCGGTTGTCACCTGCCCGAATATGGTATAACGAGCGTCGAGATGCGGCTGCGGCATCAGCGTGATAAAAAATTGCGATCCGCCCGTATCTTTACCCGAATGTGCTATCCCGACCATACCGCGTTTGAAGGCCATATCGCTGTACTCATCCCGAATAGTATAACCGGGCCCGCCCCAGCCGTCACCGTGCGGATCACCCCCTTGGATGACAAATCCCGGGACCACCCGGTGGAACATCAATCCGTCATAAAAACTCTGCTGTGCCAGGTTGATAAAATTATAGACAGTCAGCGGAGCGACATCGAAGTAAAGCTCCATCACTATCTCGCCCCGCTCCGTAACAATTTTCGCCTTTGGATTAGTGCGATTATTTTCGATCAGTGATTTAATCTTACGTCCGCTTATTAAACCGTTCGGAAAGGCCGCGTAAGCCGATTTATCCTGTCCGAGTTTTTCTTTGTACACCTGTGCCGCCTGACGGCTGACAACATAATTCTTGTCGAGCAGGGCATGATACAAAATATCCTCCGCCAGAGAATCAGTTTCGTTGTCCAGAAAATTCGAGACCGCATCGACAATACTTCGCTTGATATCGACATCTGATTTCTCCCGCTCATTCATAATCGAACCGAGCTGCGGCAAATATTTCCTTATCTTTAATTGCCCGATTTTATCGATGGCAATGGCCCGAATTATCGGATCCTCATCCCCCAGCGCCGTTTTAATATAGTAATCTACATTTCCCGAATCGACCGTGCAAAGAACTCCAAACGCTGCCGCCCGAACAGTTGCGGCGCTGTCATTGAACAGTGAGACTAGCCTGGGCTCGGCAACTTCACCGCCTATTTTTCCCAGCGCGTCGGCAAGCCGCGCCTTTAAATAAATATCATTGAGATCACTCAGGCTGTCGATAAGCGGAATTGATTCTTCCCCCGTGATCTGTGCCAGGTAATTTATCGCCGCCGCCTTGATATTGATGCTCGACGACATGTTTATATCATCGTGGGCATAATCCAAAGCCGCATCGCTTTCCAGTTCAGTGAGTGATTCAAGCATCAGCACCTTCAGCTTCTCGTCGCTTTCATCGGCATAGTGCGATCTCAATTGCTCGACGGCCTTTTCCGATCCGATTGATGTCAACGAAAGCACCGCCTGGGCAATAACATTGTTGTTGCGGTCATTCAGGCCGGATGCGATCGATGATGTCCGGCTGTCATCCTCCGGCAGCGCCAGACCGCGAAGAGCCAGCGTTCGGAAGAAGGGATCGGAGTCGGGAAGCCATTCGGCATAGAGATCGGCGGCATCGCCGATACGCATCCGCACCAGCGCATATAGCGCCGCTATTTTCACCGGACGAACCGGATCATCGGTGCCGAGATCGACAAGCTGCTCCGATGCATCTTTGTAGCCGGCCCGCCAGACCGCATAGGCGGCCTGCTCACGGACACGATGATCGAGGTGGGTCATAAATGAGGCCAGCAGCACATTGACATCGGTCATGGTCGAGTCCGACAGACGGCCGACCGACTGAATACAGGTGGCCAGCAGCTCCGGTTCGAAATCGGGACAAACATCCAGAAGCCGCGCCGCAAAGCTTTTCTCACCGGTCAGCCCGATTGCAAAAGCCGCTGTTCGGGAAACTTCGGCGATCGAGTCCTCCAGCATTGCAAAAAGGCTCCCGGCCGCTTTAACATCGCCGATCCGCCCGATCGCCAGGGCCGCTTTGGCGCGAATTTCCGGGTCCAGGCTTTTGAGGTAATCCTCGAAGTTCCCTGTCACCCGGCGCGTATCCTCTGCCGAAATAATCGAAGCCAGAACAGCTTCCTTGCTGAATCTGAGGTTCAGCAGGTCAAAGTAAAAAACTGCTATGGCGCCAAGAATTAAGATTAATAGCAGAAATGAAAGGGACATCTTTTTCATATCGAATTACCTTCTAATAAATTACGGTTCAGCGCGATTATTTATATATAACTGAAAATTAGCCCCAAATCGGCGGCGGTCAACAAAAATTCAGTATATATAATAATGTCGGGAGGTTATTTTCGGCGTTTTTTTGGAGCGAATTTAAGAGCCGATTTATCCAGCGCGGGTGTGGTCATTTTCTTCAAATCGGCTTCCAGCTTCTTTATTTTATCAGGTGTCAGCTTATGCAGCTTTTCGGCAAAAGAACCATTTTTGATTTCCTTAAAAATCATTTTCATGTGCTTTTTCGCGGCTTCGTCGATAATCCTTCGCCCGTTCAGAAATGAACCGTATTTGGCGGCCATCGATATGCGTTTATACATCCCTTCGATACCAAATCGCTTGATAAGGTCGATAATCAGATCAAGCTGATAAGCCACCTCAAGATATGCCTTATCCGATGACAGCCCGGATTCGACCAGGGTCTCATGACCCGCCTTGATAAGCTCCGTCAGACCGCCGCATAAAACAGCCTGCTCGCCGAACAGATCGCCGACCGCCTCATCGGCAAAGGTCGTTTCTATCATGGCGGACTTATCTATTTTCATGTCATGGATAAGTTCCTTAAGTATCCGCCCGGCTTTGCCGGTTGCGTTTTGATGAATGCAGTAAAAATATCCGACCGGTTCTTTATTTAAAAACTTTTCGCGTACTGCTGTTCCCGGTCCAAGCGGCGCTAGCAGCAAGACATCACAAATTGCCGGCGGTATTACCTGTCCGAAATGAACCGACAATCCGTGAAGGAAGACCAGGGTGCTCCCCGGTTTGAGATGGGGCGCTATTTCCTTATAGTAAACTTTGGCGTGAAGGTGATCGGGAAAGGCGAAGACAATAATATCGGCCATGCCGACCGCTTCGGGAACGGCAAATATATTTCGCATCCGATCTCGTTTGGCCGTCTTGCGTGATCGATCCCGGGGCGGCACACCAACAACGACCTCGCGTCCGGAATCTTTGAGATTGAGCGCCCAGGCCCGCCCCTGCGAACCATAGCCGATAACGGCAATGATTTTATTCTGCTTCATATACATAATATAATAAATGAAACAAACCATAGGTATATTATTCCGAATAAAAAATGCCGCTCGAAATGAGCGGCATTTTTTGGGATCGATACATTTTCGGAAGCCGGAGCACCCGGCCTCGAAAAAATTGTCTATTTCATCAAAACCATTTTCTTGTCGGCGGTGTATTCACCAGCCGTGGCTTTCATGAAGTAAATACCGGAAGCCTGCTGCGAGGCATCCCAGTTGATCGAAACAACACCGGCATTGCTGAAGCCGTTGAATCCGGCGACCTTCTGGCCGGCGATGTTGTAAATATTGATATTCCATTCGGAAGCAACCGGCAGACTCATCTCGATAGTCGTGGTCGGATTGAACGGGTTGGGGTAGTTGCTGAGACTGAATTCGTATGGAATAATGCCGTTCTGCAGTTTATAAACATCGCCGCTCTCGCATGACTTGGTCACAAGGTTGGCCGATGAATTGTAAGTGCAGGTGGCATGAGTCACGTTGGTGACTTCAAAGCACCACTCGCCGCTGCAACTCTTGGTCTTGAGCGTGGTTATAACAACCGATCCGTCCGAAGCGGTCGTGCCCGTCTTCGATTCGGTCGTATTTCCCGTGACACTTACATAAACAGTGGCATTTGAAACCGGCTGATTATATGCATCATAAATATAGATGGTGGCGCGGCCGGTGCAATTGCGGCCGGAGGGGATTCTGATTACTTGAATGTCCTGCACATGCATCACACAACCAACGGGTTCGGTAACAGTGATATAGTTGGTCTTGGTTTCAATATCCGAACCGCAAGCGTTGGAGGCCGTCAGTGTTACGGTATAGGTTCCGGCGGTGGTGTACTGATGCGAAGGATTCTTGACCGCTGCGGTTCCGCCGTCACCGAATGTCCAGCTCCAGGCGGTCGGGTTGCCGGTCGAAAGATCGGTGAAATTAACCGTCAACGGGGCATTGCCGGAGGTCGGAGTTCCTGAGAAGTTAGCCGTCACGGCACTGGATACGGTTATATAACCGGTCTTGGTTTCGGTATCATTGCAGGCGGCTGAGGTAACCGTCAGGCTGACCGTATATGTTCCGGCGGTGGTGTACTGATGGGACGGATTCGCGGCGGCCGAAGTTCCGCCGTCGCCGAAAGTCCAGCTCCACGATGTCACCGGTCCGGTGGACAGGTCGGTGAAATTAACCGTCATCGGCGCACAGCCGGAGGTGGGTGTGCCGCTGAAATCGGCGGTCACATCGCAGGCCGGCCCGGCCGCATCGATGCACTTGCGGGCATCAATAATGCCGACACCGACATACTTGGTCGGGTTGTACCACTTGACATTATTCGGATCGGTGATAATGGCGAATTTCTCGGGACCGGTCAGGGCGGGATTGTATGATTCCAGGAGAGCCGCCACGCCGACCACATGCGGGCAGGCCATCGAGGTTCCATCCATCAGGGCGATATAATCGCCGGTCGGATCATCCGAATTGTGATAGGTGCTCAGGATCTCGACACCAGGAGCGGCAATATCAACCCATGAACCATAGGTCGAAAAACTGGCCGGGTTCCCGCTCTGATCGGTGGCGCCGACATCCATGCAATCAGCGCGTCCGCCAAGATAGTCATAGTTGCTGGTGTTGTCGTTACCGGCGGCAACAATAACCATGACGTCGCGGGCCAGAACGGCGTTGACTGCGGGTCCGATATAACTTGAGGAGCCCCAGGAACAGTTAATGGCGGCGACATTGACACCCTTATCGACCATGGTCGCCACATAATACATCGCCTGGGCGCAGTAATCCATACTCATCAAGCCGCCCAGCGGGCTTTTCCAACCGGCACGAAGGCACATGATTTTTACGCCGTTGGAAGTAAAGTTGGTGGTGCCGTCGTTCCAGCCGCCGGCAATGCCGGCCACGCCGAAGGTGGGGTCATTATTGGTAATGGCCGCAATTGTTCCTGCAACATGCGTTCCATGACCGGCGCAGTCGGCCGGATCGTTGTCGGCCGTGGTACAGTCAACATCGTTGCACTGCGATGAAGTCGTTACGAAGTCCCAGCCCACGACATCGTCGATGTAACCGTTGTTGTCATCGTCGATACCGTTTCCGGGAATTTCTCCGTTATTAACCCAGATATTACCGTTGGTGCTGTTATCAGTCGGTCCGGGAGGATTGGTGCCGCCCAGATCGTAGTGATAATACCGCACACCGCCGTCGATTACGGCCACCACAACATTGGGATCGCCGGTTTCTTTATCCCAGGCCAGATCGGCGCTGATACCGTAGGTATCCCAGTAATGCCACTGGTCATAGGGGAATGTTTCCGGGGGATCGTCATAATAACGGTCAACCGGGCTGGCACTCATGTAGTACAGACCGATCGGTTCGACCTTCTCGACAAAGGGCAGACGGCTGTAGGCTTCCATGACGGCGTCAAGATTACCGTGAGGGAATTCGGCGATATAATGACGGGTCAGGGGCTTGTCCGACGGATGCGTCAGGCTGGCCTGATCGGCCGCCGGAAACTGCTTGGCAAAACCGTGGACCTTAAAATTGTTGGCGATTTCATCAATGGCTGCATTTCCGGTAATTGCCAGACCGGCACGGGACTGAGCATACATGGAAGGAGTCCCGTCCTTGACGACAACAAGGCATTTATTCTGGGCATAGCCATAAAATGACGGACCAAAGTCACGGTCGACTTTGATGATATCGGCCGCAAAAGCTGTACCGGTGATTATAAATGCGGTAAATAGAAACAGAAGTGTTACTCTTTTCATTTTTCCTCCGATGAATGATTGAAGAAAAAGTCAATTGATCCCGGTTAAATTAAATAGAATAATATACTTATCACCTCCTTACCTTATTATTCTGCATAGCGGAGAAATCAACGGGATGTCTGCCTGCAGGTTATGTGACGCCAAAAAAGAGGTCGTTCATGCATTAGTTTCCCTACATATAATTAGAGCAGCCGGCAGTGGAAAAAAATACATCAATTTCCGGCCCGACAGACTGTCACCAAGAAAAAGAACGGTGATTTTAATTGAGAGAATACCGGGTGGGCTATATATGCAACAAGAACGGCCCGGGAATAATTGCCCGGGCCGTTCCAAATATTTAATCTAAAATAAACTTAATTCTGTGGTGCGCCGTTTCCGTTTCGATATATTTGATCTATCAGAGAGTTAATATCGACAGTATCAATCGAGCCGGAAAGATCAACATCCCCTCGCATCGTTTGCGGTTTCGGAGGCGGTCCGTTGCGATACACAAAGCGCGATAAATAGCTGACATCCAGGACATTTGTCCCGCCAAGCATATCGACATCACCGACAACAAGATCCCAGACCGCCGCAAAGGCATTAACCCGCCCCCAGCCGTACATCGGATCGTTGATCGTAACCGTCCCCCAATAAAGTTCGGTCTCGGCAGTCGATTTAATCAGATTCCTGACCGAATAGCTGTTCAGATTGGGGTCGATGCTCATTACCAGGGCACAAACACCGCTTACAATCGGCGCCGAAAATGAGGTGCCGCTCCATGTGCCCCATTCATACTCGCCGGCCAGAGAACTGTATATATTGACGCCCGGCGCGCAAACATCGATATAATTACCATAGTTGGAAAACCAAGCCAGGTAGTCCAGACTGTCAATAGCGGAAACCGCAATTACACCGGCATAGGCCGAAGGATAGGTGGCCATTTCCTGGCCGTCATTGCCCGGGGATGCCGCCAGCGCCGGATTGGCTTCAAGCGCGCTGTTGATGGCATCAAAAATGACCGGATCCGGCTCGCTGGTGCTGAAACTCATGTTGATGACATCGGCGCCGTTGCTTATCGCCCAGTAGATGGCTTCGGCGACCTGGAAACTGCTGCCGAGTCCTTCGGCATCAAAAGCCCGCAACGGCATAATCATGCAGCCGGGAGCAATACGCTTGATAATCCCGCTGACAAATGTCCCATGACCCAGCAGCCCGCCAATCTCTTCCGCCGGGTAATCGTCTTTGTCAACAAAATCATAACCGTTTGCAGATATTGAGTTTTCGAAAAGAGGATGATTGAATTTCAGGCCATTGTCAATAACCGCCACCGTCACCGCGACTCCGGTCGAAATCAAATTCGCCGAATCGGCACTGACCAGGATAGCTCCCTGCTGATCATAATAAAGTTCGGGACTGACTCCGTTAATGAAAATAGGCCGGTTTTCATCCGGGAAGGATTGACTGATCTGGCCTATTTCCGGAATCGCACATAAATAATCGGGCTGGGCAAATATTACACTGGGATTTGCTTCAAGTCTGTCGATCACACTGTCAACCGGCAGCGGGTCGCTGTAATAGACAAGAAAAGTGCTTTTGCCGGCAATCGTGTCGATTGCGACAGCATCAAGATCGCTCAGAATCGGAGCGAGCAGAGCGCCCTTCTGAATCTTCAAGACCACATGATTCTGAATCTTGTCCTGAGAAAATGTCTGCTGCAATGGCGCCAGGGCGATAATTACAAGGAACGCTATTACAAGCAAATAAGGGAGGTTTCTTTGGCGGTGCATTTCAATCATCCTTCCTAAATGCCCAGCAGCACGAAAGAACTCCAGAAGGCCGGGTTGCCGGTGACTTCGGCCAGTTCCGAAACGGCGCTGTTGTAGGCATTAAAAATTTCTTTTTTCTCTGACAGTGATTTATAGAATTTGATCATAAACAATGTACTTACCTTATCGGCCACGGGCCACAAGGTCGCCAGAACATATCTGCTTCCCGCCTGGTAGAAAGCTTTGGCCAGACTGAATGAATTACCATAATATAATCCGGGAGCGGCCGTTTGGCAACCGGAAAGCGTTACCAACCCTGCTTTTAAACCGGATTGAAACAGGTCAAACGGGAAAAAAGGCCCGTCGCCCATCAGAATTCTTGAAAAAAGCGGATTTTCCGATGCCCGCGAGGCATGCGCCGCAATATGAATAAAACCGGTCGCCTTCGCCGCCTCCCGGAGAAGATTGGCCCGATTGGCTTCCCTGTCCAAATACAAATGCGAACCTTCAAAAATATTTTTTATCTGCCTGGCTTCGATCGATATCGCCGGCAGCAGGTCCGATGAAACCGCAAAAATCGCATGCTGTTTATTCGTGATGTCGGGCGGCGTCCGGCGTCGATGACAAATATCCCCGGGATTGACCGCCAGACAAACCTGATATTCGTTTATGAGATAATTACCGCTGCCGTCTTTCAAGGCATTAAATGGAATCTGCCCGAAATATCCGTCCGCCACAATAATCAGTTTTTTGCCCGCGATTCTTGCTTTTAAAGGCGCAATAAGGATGTCATAAAGTTCTCTTAGATATGATTCGGAAATCTGTCCGGTTTCATCCGCATCGGTTATTCCGGAAACGACCGATTCAAAAATAAAATGCAATTTCCGGAGTATCAGCGCCATGTCCGACCGCGAAACCGGCAGTTCCACAAATTCGGTTCTCCCGGATGTTACGCAAAAGGCGCCGATACCGGAATCGTTCTCAAGGTAATTGATGACGGTTTCATCATCCTGAAGAAAATCCCGAATATTATATTCCGTGCGGATCAATTTTTTGGCCACGATTTCATTGGGGTAAAGAATCGATCTGATCTTTCTCTCGTTCGACCAGAGTTGTTGCTCCAGCGAATAATAGGAGGTCGGGGTCCCGCGCTGGCCGCTTTTGGGAGATTGGCTGATTTTTTTCAAGGCCGCCCGCAGTTGTTCTCTCCGGTCGATTAACGGGGAGGGAATTTGCGATGAGATTGCTCTATCCCTATCGATTTTTCCGTTTATCAGTTCCAGAGCCGAGAAATTGGATTGAAGCGATTCATCGGTCCGGCCAAGTTTCAAAAGGCAGTCAACGACCATACGATAGCAATCATACTTGTCAGAAATGAAGAAATATCTGACCTCATCCGGATACAGCCCTTTGAGCATCTTTTCAATGGCGCCGACAGCCTTGCGAAAATACTTTAAGGCTGTTTCATATTGGCTCAAACGGAAATGGCATTGGCCGATCAGGTAATTCAAATTATAGGATTGATACCCGGCCAGTTTTTCGATGGATAGTTTTCCGGCAAGTTTCAAAGCCATCGGCGATTCGCCCGCCATCGTGAATCCTTCCAGCCGGGCAATCTCGGCATCCAGCTTTTTTCTCTCATTCCCGGTCCGGGCAAAAAGTCGGGCCGCCTCATCCGCGGCCGTAACCGCCGTGGAATAATGCTTCCGCGCTATATTTAGTTTGCTCCGGGACATGTTAATCATGCCCAGCCAGAGCAGATTTTTTTCCCTGGAGAAAAGTGTCTCTGCTTTCTTCAATCGACTCGAGGCCTGGGTGTAGTCCCCCAGTCTGATCCTGACATCGGCGGAAAAATAGCTGGCCTTGGCCTGCTCGTATCTCATGCCCAGTTTTCTAAACTCAGGAATAATCTGATCCGCTATCATCGACGCCGACCCGTATTGATTCAGTTGAATGTCGATCTCGGCCATATCCAGCATGGCGGCGGCCGCCGACTTCCGGTCGCCGAGGCGGATGAGATCATCATGCACCGCCTCGAAAGCCTTGATGGCATCGGTATATTTGTCCCGCAGAAAATGCAGATAGGCAATCGAATAAAGCGCTTGATTCCGGGCTATTTCCAGTCCGTTTTCGTGATAAAGTTCGGCCGAGGCGCGGTACAGCTTTTCCGCCTGGTCCAGCCTGTCCATGTTGGTATAAATATTGGCCCGATTATACTCGACAATAGCCAGAGGCACGCCCCCGGCCCGGGCGAAAATTTCCCTCGCCATATTATAATATTTCAGGGCCATGCGGTTGTTGTCCATGCGATGATATACATTGCCGATATTATTCAGAACCTGGCCCGCATCATTGCTCAATTGCTTCCTGCGGAAATATGACAGAGATCTTCGGCCGACCTGCAACGCTTCTTCGTACCGGCCCAGATACATATAAACATCCATCAGTCCTTTACCGAGCCTCGCAATCCCCTCCGGTTGCTTCTGCTCTTCAAGCAATCGGCGGGCGGCCAGATAATGGCGAAGAGCCGGAGCATATTCACCGGTCCAATGACAATGCCGGCCCTGGATGGCCTTCAATCGCGCCTGATACCGGCGGGGAAGATATTTAAAAATGCCCTTGACGGCATCAATGAAGTCACCGGCCTCCTTCAAATCGGTTCGAATAAGCCGATTGATGCTCTTATCCAAATCATCAAGAAAAGCGACGTTATCGCCGCCATAATCGGATTCAAGATATTTCTCGAAGGCTTCCTTACCGGAGAGCTTCAGTATCTGAGATAAGACAATCATAAGGATAAATCAACGATGCCAATTATCTGCCCGTCTGATAATAATGTCATTTTATACTCGGCGACCGGAACCCGCTCGAATCGGAAAAGATTAAAACGATCAGCTGTCACCGAATAGGATCTTTTGCCGGATTTTAGCCTGACTTCGAGCGGTTTATCAAATTTGGCCTTGTGTACCTGCCCGATAATCTCACGGGAGTCGGTGGACACAGGGTAAAGCGACAATTCAAGATCATAATCGCCGATCTTGAACTTAAGGCGCCGGCAATCGACCGCCGCCGGCCGAACCCCTTCCGGGAGCGGTGTCAGTTTGGAATCATATGTCCGGACCGCGTAAACCTCGGCCCCTTCGCGGCGATTTCTCATGAAATCGTCAAACATTCGGGATGCCGACTCCGATGCGAAATTCAGTATCTGACTCCAGTCCCCTTTCCCGGTGTCAATCTGAATATCCTGAAGAAGTTGATTTATGATCCTTAATTCAGGATCATTTTTCAGAGCTTCCCTTACCGCTTTTTCGGCATCACCAGTGAGTTCGCCTCGATTGAATTTCAAAAGAAGTTCAATCTTGTCGACATCATTCTGCATTTTGCCTCCTCATTATATATAGAGCGCCAAAAATTTACAAAAAATACTTTAAAAACAATTCATTACGTTTCAATATCCGATAAAGTTTTTTAAAACACCGCATTCGGCTCGGGCCGATCGATGAAGCCGGGATTCCAAGTTGTTGCGCGATTTCCTCATAGGATAGATTCTCGGAACTGAAGAAGAGTGCCCGGATCAACCGATATTCCTTTGGCGGAAGTTGTGCAATCGCGTGCATCAATGCTTCATGCCTCTCTGATTCTTCATAAATATCATCGGGTTGTTTCGGTGATGATAAAAACAAATCATCCGCCAGAGCATCCTCGACTTTCTGCAGTATCTTCGATTTATGCATCAGGGCATAAATCACCCGCCGCGTTATAGTCGTGACATAGGACAACAGCTTGTCGGACGATCTGAGATTTCCGAGGTTTTTCCACAGAAGATAGGATACCTGCCCATGAATATCGTAACTGTCTTCCCTGGAAAGCTTCATCCGGCCGCAGATTGAAAAAACAAGGGGCGTTATTCTCCTGATCAATTCCGACCATGATTGCTTTTCACCCTCAAGACAACCTGTTACCAGATTCGATATATAGTTATCTTCCGGTTTACTCACTGATTTACTTTCGAATTAGCCAAATCTAAAAAATTGCGGCAATCAGTCACGAGTTATCTCATGTTGTTGTGCGCGTGCGGCATATTGCCGATAGTCTCCAATTATATAATGAAATAAACGGAATGGAAAATTCCAAGAACGAAATGCAAATATTGTTTTTATTCCGGCGGCACCCCTGTTGATATAAAATCAGGAGATGAATCAAAAGACTCATCTCCTGTAACTAACCACATAAAAGAGAGACTATTCGAAGACCATACCTATGGTTCTGGAATGAGCCCGATATGGCCTTTCATATTTTATTAGAGCGGGGCAAGCTCAATAAAAATACAAATATTTTCATAATTGCGGTTTTTTATGCATTTTTCTCCCAAAAAACGCAATAAAAGCCCGGCCGTCAGGCCGGGCTTGTCCCATGAGTAAAGAACGCAAAACGAAAGTAGCTGCTTTTATTGGCAGCAGGGCGGCGGTCCGCTATGGTTCAAATAATTGATCAAATACGAAACATCCAGATTATTTATGATTCCCGAGCAATTAACGTCACCGATTTCATTGATGGGAATCGGCGCCGGGCCTCCGTAATTCAAATAATTTATAAGATAATTATAATCGAGCGAGTCGATTAGTCCGGAATGATCCACATCGCCCCGGCAAAGGCAGATTGCGGAACGAAAAACATCATCACGACCATAACCATATAAAGAATCATGGGGCACGACCGTTCCCCATAATAGATCATTTTCGGCGGTCTCTCTGATGAAAACTTCCATGCTATCCCCCTCCATTGACGGCTTTAGCCCCAGTATTAAGGCACAACCGCCGCTTACCTGGGGTGCCGCAAATGAAGTTCCGCTCCAGTAACCCCAGTCGGATTCATATTGAGTGTGTAACGCGCTGTATACCATAACACCCGGCGCGACAACATCCAGATTGGCGCCATAATTGGAATATCCGGCCAGATAATCCAAAGAGTCAATGGCCCCGACCGTAATTACTCCGGCATAGGCGGCTGGATAAGATGTGACCGAGCAACTGTCGTTTCCGGCGGAAGCCACCATGGTTATGCCTGCCTGACGGGCCGCTGCAACGGCTGTCTCCACCGCGGAGTTGGATATATACATATTGAATGACATATTGATAATATCCACGCTGTCATCAATTGCCCGGTAAATAGCCTGGGCAATCGCGTATGAATCACCAATACCGCTTTCATCAAAGGCCCGATACGGCATAAGGCTGCAATCCGGCGCCACTAATTTAATCAATCCCGAAACAAAGGTTCCGTGCCCCAGCATGTCGCCCGTTTCCTCCGAGGGATCTCCATCATTATCGACAAAATCATATCCCGTGCTGTCGGCCAAACCAGAGAACAGAGGGTGATTGAAATCAATGCCGTTATCAATAACCGCCACAATAACACCGGTTCCAGTCGACAATAAATTGGCCGAGTCGGCACCGCTGCTATTGGTCGCCTGTTGATTATAATACGGCCCCGGACTGATACCGGCTATAAAGACCGGGTTGTTCGCGTCAGGGAGATAATCATCCTGAGTATTTATTTCAGGCAAACCGCATAGATAGTTCGGTTGTGCGAAGACGACGCCACCTCTTCGCCCAAACGCTTCTGACACTTTTTCCACCGGCGTATTGCCGGGGAAATCAATCAGCAGGATATTTTGTCGAGGCAAATCTTTGATGACTTTTCCCCTGATGTCCGACAAAAATTCGTGGGCCGAACGTCCTTTTTCCAGGCATAAAATAACCTGATTAGGAACGGATGCCTTATGTGATAGGTTTTTATTTTCATTAACGGCGAATGAATTCTGAATCGTCAAAAATATCAAAAGGATAAAAAGAAAGACAAAGGCGCCTCTTACCAAATATCTGACTTTTCGCATGATATACTCTCCTTACTATGTTCCCAATAAAACAAATGAACTCCAAAATGCAGGATTATCAGTGATGTCGATAATTTGATCGACTGCACTTTGATACGCCTGATAAACATTCCCCACATCAGCCAGAGTCTCGTAAAAGTTTATCATAAAGAGCATACTCAGCTTATCAGAGACCGGCCACAAAGTTGCCAAAACATGATGACTCCCGGCTTGGTAGAAAGCTTTGGCCAAACTGAACGAGTTGCCGTAGTACAGACCCGGTGCCGCGGTCTGACAACCAGAAAGCGTGACTAATTCGGCCTTGACACCCGATTGAAAAAGATCGAACGGGAAAAACGGCCCATCATTCATCAATATTCGGGAAAATAAAGGATTTTCGGATGATCTTGATGCGTGAGCCGCAATATGCAAAAACCCATCAGCCTCCTTTAATTCATTTGTTAAATTCATACAATTGGCCCTGTCATCGATAAACAGGCGCGATTTTCGAAAAATACTCTTAATCTGGCGGGCCTCTATCTCAATCAGCGGCAACAAGTCGGATGATACGGCAAAAACAGCGTTGCGTTTGCTCTTAAGATTCTTTAAAATTCCGGATCTGTTTTTCAAATCCTGTGGATTGATAATGGTGTTTATTCTAAATCGGTCTTTTATATATCGCCCCTGACCATCTTTCAGAGCCATAAATGGTATCTGGCCAAAGATGCCATCAGCGACAAAAATGACATGTTGTCCCGGTATGGATGAAAGCAGCGGTTCGATTATTTTCTGATAAATAATATTGAGATAATGCTCGGATATCTTGTATGAACGGTCAACATCCCTTTGCCCAAATACAGCGTTCTCAAATATGAAATGCAGCTTCCTCAGTAAAATATCCAGTTCCTTCGGCAGTATAGCAAACTTTATAAATTGAACCTTTTGCCCTGAAGCACAAAAAGCCCCGGTCATTTCATTCGATGAAAAGAAGCTGACAATAGTTTCTTCACTTTCAATGTATTGATATATATCCCGGCCCTGATAAAAGTCGTCCGGGCCGAGATACTCCCTCTCCGGATATACAATTGTCCTGATCTTTCTCTCGTTCGACCATAATTTATGTTCCAGTGAATTATAAGTGGTCACACTTTCAACACCACGCTGACCACCCTTGGTTGACTGGTTCAGTTTCTTCAATGCCGCCCGCAAATTGTTCCTTTTTTCGATCAACTCCGGCGATATTTCCCGTCCGGTTTCGGTTTCATGGGTCGTACGATGATTAATTACCTCCAGAGCTCTCAGATTACTCAGGAATGAATCCTCCACACGCCCAAGTTTGAGAAGGCAGTCAATCATCATTTGATAGCTTTCATACCTGTCCATGACAAAGAAAAATCTGATTTCATCAGGGTACAGTCCTTTTAACATCTTCTCGATTATTTTGACGGCCGCCTTGAATTCCTTCAGAGCCGAGGAGTAATCCCCCTTTTGGTAATAACATTTACCAATCAGAAAACGAAGGTTATGCTTTTGATGACTCGTCAGTCTGCGCTTTAACAGTGGGACCGTCAATTTAATTGCTCGTTCGTAATCTCCCGATGCAAGCACCGTCTCAAAAGTCATAATCTCGGCATCCAGCCGATGCCGTTCATGACCGCTTCTGGCATAGGATATTCCCGAGTCGGCCGCATATTGAAGAGCCTGCTTGTAGCGTCCTCGCGCCCGGTATAGCCGGCTTTTTGCCGCATTGACCATCCCCAGCCAAAACTGATTATTTTCCTTTTTGAAAAGATGCTCCGCCCTTCTTAATTGTGTGGCGGCCAAATCAAAATCCTTTAACTTAATCCGGGCAACGGAGGCAAAATAGTAAGATCGGGCTTCCTCATTTATCAGGCCAAGCCTGTGAAATTCAGGGATTATTTGATCGGCAAGCATTATCGTCGTACTGTACTGGGTTAGCTGTATATTAATTTCGGCCATATCAAGCAGGGCATTGGCCGCACCCACCGGATCGGCGAGCTCCTTTGATTTCTCATATACTTTTTCGAAGAGCCTGATTGATTCGGTGAACCTGTCCTCAAAAAACAAAATAAAGGCCAGGGCATAGTTGGCCTTGTTTTCACCTACATGCATGCCATTATTATGATAAATCGCCGCCGCCTTTTCATAAAAACCGCGGGCCTTCCTGATCATGTTCATTTCGAACAAAACGTTGGCCCGATTCAGCTCCACATAGGCAAGCTGAAAACTTTTATACTGCTGCATGATCTTTTTGGCTTTATCGAGATATCTCAGCGCCAATCGATGCTTATCCATGCTTATCCATGCGATAAAGCACAATACCAATGTTATTAAGCAGATGAGCAGTGTCGAATTCCATTCCCTTTTTTTGATAATACCGCAGCGAAGACTTGCCTATTTCCAGCGCTTCCTTATGATTCCCCAGCTTGCTGTAGATTTCTATAAGCGATTTGCCGAGCCGGGCGACTCCATAGGCGCTGCCCGCTTTCTTGAACAGGCCGATCGCCTTCAAATAATACTTCAGGGCTTTTTTGTTCTCTCCGACATATACATAATATCGACCTATCATAGCCAGTCGGCGCGGTTCGAATTCTGCCGCCAGATGATGGAAAACTCTATCGACACTTTGAATATATCGCCAGGCCTCATTGAAATCAGTCTTAAGCAGACTATTGATGCTTATGTCAATATCCTGAATAAACTTATAAGTATCGCCGGCATACCTGGTCGCAATAAATTTTTCCAGCGCGGCGCGATCGGAAAGTTTGATTATTTGCGGCAGTTCAATCATAGTTGCAGTTCCACCGTCCCAACCCGGCTGTTTTTTGCCAGCAAATCCAGGACATACCTGGCCACCGGAATTCTCACGAATCGAAAGAGATGGAATTGATCAGCAGCCTCTCGATATTCATGCTTGCCGGACCGCAGTCGCACCGTTAAGCCGCCCTCAGTTTCAAGATTGTAAACCTGCCCGATTAGTTCATATGAACTGGTCGATACCGGATACAATGAAATCTCAAGATCCATTTCGCCGACCTTGTATTTTAACCTCCTGCTGTCAACCGTAGCCGGTCTGACCCCCTCCGGCAATGGCAGCATCATGGAATCAAAGACGGTAATACCATAATGGACCCGGCTTATTTTTTTGCTTTTCTGATAATCGTCAAACAGCCGGGTGGCCAGCTTCAGAGTTGAATCCTGTAACTGGTTCCAGTCCGCCTTCTGCCCCTCAAGGAAGAGTCCCTTGACTACGGAAAATAATCCGATCAGGCCGCGGTCGGCACTGATCAGCCTTTCTGTCTCCCGATGCTTCTCGGCGGTGAGATTACCTCTCAGGAAATCCAGCATTAACTCAATTTTATCATTTTCCTTTTTCATACCATTCCCCCATCAACCTAAAGAGCAACAAAACCCGATTTTGATACCAAAAATTTCATTTCTTTTTATCCAAAAGCTTATGCATTCTTTTCAAGCAACGCTCCCGGGTCGGGCCAATTGAGGCCACCGGTATCCCAAGGCGTTGGGAGAGTTCCTTATAGCTTGGCTTGTCGGTGTCAAAAAACAGGGCCGTCAATAAGTCATGACAAAGACGGGGCAGTTTTGCCATGGCCTTTAAAAGCGCCTCGCTGTCCTGGGCAATTTCCATATCAATATCCGGAGTCGGAATCGCTCGGGAATAAATTTCATCCACGATTGATTTATGCATATGGTTGATATAATTAGACTTACGTGTAAGCTCACGAATCTCCCGGCGGGTCATGGTCGCAACATAGCTAACCAGGCTGTCACGGGACTTTACATTCTCAAGATTCTTCAACAATAAAAGAAGAACCTGGCCAAAAATATCATAGCGCTCGTCACGAGAGAGCCGCATTTCATAGCAAATCGCATGGATTATTGGATTCACGCGACGAACCAATTCACTCCAGGCCCGGGCATCTCCTGCAAGACAGCGGTTGACCAAAGATGCTAATTCACTGCTTTTTTCTTTACTCACGGAACTAATAGCTATTGTAATCTAAAATTCAATCAAGGATTAAGTGTCTTAGTGTCAAAAATATCTGCCGATCTTTTTTGCCATTACCTCCTTTGACCGCTTTTTGCCTTATTTCCGATCATTGGTTGATTCTTTACTTGGCATCGAAATACAGCATAACAACGCCGCCGGGCGGAAATTGATAATATCAATATTTGAATTGAACCTGGGATTAAGCTTGTGACCTCTGCTGTCCCTGTTATAGTATGGCGGCGCCGGATTCCTTGCAAACCCGGGGATAAAAGGATACCTGATAGAAGTACATAATATCCATGGTGCATATCTTAGCATCCCTATAGAAAATTCCTATCCTTAAGAGTAACCAGGACACCAAAAAATACATTTAATGTTTAAAATATTGCATTTCCCGGTCTGGTTTACCGAAAAAACGTGTTTAGTCCGACCGCGATAATTTATTTGCTTCAATACCCTGGCCTCAGCCTGATTTGATAATCACTCCCCGGCCGGACCATAAATTCTCTTCAGTTCAGTTTTCGCTGAGTTTTTTTAATTTTTTGTACAGATGTGAACGCTCAATTCCCAATTCCCTGGCCGCCTCGGTAATATTCCCATTGTGACGCCTGATGGCGGCATTTATATAATTAATTTCGAATTGACCAACCGCTTCCTTCAATGAAGCCGAAATAACTTCACTGTGCCTCGGAAGAAAAGGCTCCAAATCCTCACGCTCGATATCGACCCGATCGCAATATATATTGACCCGTTCCATCAGATTCTTCAGTTCTCTTATATTCCCCGGGAAATCATATTCTCTTAAATAGTCGATGGCACTTTCTGTCAGTCGACGGGCAACCGTCCCCGATTCATTGGCAAATTTCATAAGAAAATATTCTGCCAGAATACGAATATCATCCTTTCTCACTCTCAATGGCGGGATATGAAATTGGACGACATTGAGGCGATAAAGCAAATCCTCGCGGAATTTGCCCTCATTAACAAGCTTAATCAAATCCTTATTGGATGCGGCGATAATGTTGCTGTCGACTTTTGTCACTTTGTCGGAGCCGACCGCACCGATCTCCATCGTCTCGACCGCCCGCAGGACCTTGGCCTGAGCTGTCAATGACATCTCGCTGATCTCATCCAGAAAAATTGTCCCGCCGTTGGCCTCCTGAAAACGTCCCTTGCGGTCCTTCCCGGCGCCGGTAAAGGCCCCCTTGATATGACCAAAAAGCTCCGACTCTATCAACTCCGAAGGCAGGGCGGCGCAGTTGACCGCAATAAAGGGCCCGTCCGGTTTGCGCCCCAGACGGTGAATCATATGCGCCACCAGTTCCTTGCCGGTTCCGTTTTCGCCCAGAATCAGAAAGCGCGATGCCTTCGATGCCGATCGGGCAATGTCCTCCCTGAGTTTATTAACCAGCGCAGATTTTCCGATAAAGTCGCCGTAGAGAAGCGAAGAAAGTCGATTTTTCTCTTTTAACAGCCGACTGGTTCGGGTGGCATTCTCGATGGTTATCAGGACGCGATCGAGCGACAGCGGTTTCTCGATAAAATCATAGGCTCCGGCTTGAATCGCCTCCACCGCCATGTCGATATCGGCATGCCCGGAAATCATAACAACCGTCTGTCGCCGGTCGGCCGCCAAAATTTCCTTTAACAGATCCAGCCCGTTGCCGTCGGGCAGAAGCACATCGAGAAAAATTATATCGAAGTCAGCCCGGGAATACTCTTTTCCCTGCCTGTAATCGGACGCGGTGACAGTCTCATGACCGCGCCGATCAAGAGCCGATTTCAAGGTGCTTCGAATATTCTCTTCATCATCGATTACTAATATTTTGGCCATTTTCAAAAGGTATCTTAATGTTAACTCCGGCGCCCCCTTCGGGACGATTATATATATCAATGACTCCGCCGTGGTCATGGATAATTCGCTGACAGATAATCAGACCCAGCCCGGAACCATCCTTCTTGCCGGACAGGTACGGTTCAAACCGCCTGTCCAGTATGGATGGTGCAAAACCCGGCCCGTCATCCTCGATAATTACCTCAATTCCCTCAGACGTATCATTTACGACAATATTTACCTTTACATCCGGTCCCGACTCGAAACTGTTCTTGATTGTGTTCAGGAAGACCTGCCTTATGGCTTCAGGATCAATTCGGAAATTCTGCCGCCGGCTCTTATTCGTGATCTTCAACTGGCCGTTGTCGATGTTACGCTGATACAGGCCAGCAATCGCGTCGATAAATTGCCCGGCTTTCACATTGCCGATAACCGGGGCATTCATCCTGGCGAAACTGACAAACTGATCGAGAAGTTTGGTCAAGCGGCGGACCTCATTCCGTATCGTCGCCGTGCACTCCAGTAATGTCTTTTCGAAATCGGGAAGTTTTTCCGTATAGGAGCGACGCAAATCATCAACCGACAGCGCAATCGGCGTCAGCGGATTTTTTACCTCATGAGCAATCTTCTGACTGATACTTTTCCAAGCGGCGATCTTTTCGGTAGTCGCAAGTTGCTTCTGCAGATTCTTCAATTTCGTCATCATCTCGCTGAAGGAATCGGCCAGTTGAGAGAACTCGCCCTCCTCATAAGCCATGACCGGTGTCGAGAAATCCCCCTGCGCCACCCGATCGGTGGCGGTGACCAGATTATCGATTTCCTTTTTTGCTTTTCCGGTAATATAAATGCCCAGCAGGATTGCTATAAGTATGGATAACAGTGCCACCGTACCGGTGGCTGTGAGAATCGATACGATGATTTCGCCTCCGCTTCCCCCCGTAAATTCGGACATCAAAAAATAACCGGATTCACCGCCGCCGGCAAGAATTGCATGTATTTTCCCGTCCTTCTCATACAGTTCATTCTTATTCATGCCTTTCAGATCGATCCGGCTCGAATCAGTATCGGGTTGAAACAACACCTTGAAATCAGCCGTTCTGACCGCCCCCAGTACATTAATAAGATTCTCATCGATATATTTTCCGCAGTACACAAACAGGTTATCGTTGAGCGGATAAAGGTACGCTATGGCGGCATGCGGACCGCTTATATCATACTCGATCGTCTCCATAAAACCATGAACCGGGGCGCGGCCATCAGTGAATTGCTCCTGAACCATGCTGCCGATCAGTCCGGGACGATGGCCGCTGGCCAGGACCTTGCCTGCACTGTCGATAATTTCCACGAAATCCAGCTCCGCCGGTTTTTCGGACAGATTAACTTCATGCATTCGGCCAGCTTTGACAAGCAGTACCGCTTTCTGCATGGATGCTGATGCCGCATACAGCTCGGCCTTGTTGCGTAGATCGCCTTTGTATGTCTCGTACAACCTGATAAGAATATTAAGATCATTATAGGCGCTCTGGTAACCGAAATTTTCAAGCTGCTGCATCGAATTGAAATAAATCACCGCCATCACTGTCAGCGGCGGCAGCAACGCTATCAGAATCAGGTATATGCGTATTTTCCCGGTAAATGTCATTCCGATGCACCCCCCGGCAAACTGATCCGTCCGATCATGTCAAAACGGTTGTTTATGTACATATCATAATCGAAATTTCTTATATAATCGTACGCGGTCATGTATATCGTCGAGCGAAACAGCGGAAACACACCCAGATCATCAATCAAACTACGCTCGGCCCGGTCATAAAAATAGTTCGCACTGACCGCGTCGGTTAAAGCATCCCCCTGCCTGATATAATTGTCGATTATTTTTAGAATCGTATTAACCGGCTCACCCGAAACGGTATCCGCCGAAATGACGCTGACAATGTACTTGAGACTTGCGGCCCGGTCATTTTCGGATAATGGAACAAAATCCATATATAAGTCATGATCTTTGTCACGGTCCTCTTCCAGCCGGCACTTTATCCGGTCGCGATTGAGGATATCGATAAAATAATTGGCCGTCTCGATAAGGGCCGCTTCGGATACTGCAATCGATATTTCCTTCGGCTTCTTGCCGAGCGCTTTCAGCAAACTGCGGCCCTTTTCCGGATCGTAGTCATAGAATCGCGGAACAGAAGACTCTTTGAAGTATAGGGAATTAAATTGCCTGATGCCGTCACCCGCAAAATAGGCCGATGATTGCGCCGAATTGAATCGATAGTACATCGAAGTCGATAATATCCCCCGTTCATTGACCGGATGCGTTATATTGGGAATCAACACGGCAAAATATTCCGCCGGATAGGCGGTGGTTGTGATATCCACGCCGAATGACTTGTACTCATTAAAGGAAATACAGCCGTCAATTTGATGCGCCTCCAGCGCCAGCGTCATCTCCAGGAATGAATCATAAATGACTATCTCAAGCGGGTTGCCCGCCGATGTTACCGTATGAAACAGCGGTGCCGACTCGCCCGGAATATTCTCGCTGTAAAGCAGGGTCGATTTGCGCCCCTCCGGCAAATCGAAACCGATTCGAATCGTGCTGACACTGTCAATATCCGCTGTCTCGATTATTGCGTGGAGAGAATCAATGTTGGACAAGGCAAGCGAACTGTCCAACTGATAACTGTATGATACGCCCGGCTGTGATGATGCAATCCGCCCGGTCATAAGCGAGTCGGTGTTATTGTACAGAACAAACCGGCTGTTCGCGAAAATGTTCGCCTCTTCGCCAAACGGAAAATATAATCGATCAAGTTTGTGCTGAAGAATATTGCACCTGACCTGCCCCGCCCATGCCGAGCCAATCGATAGTAACAGGAGCGCGAAAATTAGAATCACTGTGATACAATTGCTTTTTGACATATCGCTAACTTATAATGAATTTAATCTTTCCCGGCAAAACCGATCCCTCCAACCGCGCCAAAAGAGCGTGTCATTTTTGACACAGCTAATATAATAAGTTCTAATAGCTTATACAATCTATATCGGCACATGTGTCAGATTTGACACATAAATAATTAAATCGAACCCTCATATATTCAGTTATCTGTTTGTATATCAACGACATAACATTTTGGCACAACAATTGTATAGGCATAATAGTGACGCTGAAAGAAAGCAAGAACCCATAACCTTAAGGAGGTTGTCATGTTCAAAAAGTCACTTTATGCCGCAGCGGGAGCGATCATCATCATGTCGCTCGCCATCGCCGGATGTTCATCCGACGAAAAACCGAAACAGGCTTCAGTCGTCAAACAGGTCGTCGGCGAAATCACCGACTCGATTATCAACCAGGCGGTCGAGGCGCAGTTTGCAGGGGCCCCGATCAAACTCAAAGATTACACCGGCAGCCGTTTCGGGGATATCTCCGATGTTCTCATTGTCGATTCGGTCATCTATGCCGCTTTTGACCGCGGCCTGATTGTTTACAATCTGGTCGACTCGAGTTGTCGCGCTATCGATGCCGGCGAAAAACTCAATGCCGTCGCCATGCACAATGACCAGATATTTGCCGGCGGCAATAATCTCTTTGTCTTCAAAAAAGGCGTTCTGGAAACGGTCGGACATCATTTCGAAAAACCGATCAATGCTTTGCAGTCGTACGACGGCCAATTGATGATCGGCACCGGTCAGGGGTTGTACTCCAAAGCGGATAATGATTTCAAGCTGGTTCGCGAGGAGATCCCGGTGGTCGCCATGACCGCCGATGAAACCGGTCTCTGGGTCGGCACCGACGGCGAAGGATTGTTTCGGATGGAAGGTGACGATTTCAAAAAGCGCTACCTGCTTCGCGATACGACCATCTTCGACAATGTCAACTGTCTCGATTACAACCGCGGTTATGTCTATGTCGGCACCGATGATGCCATGTATATCTATGACGGCGGCTCATGGGATACCTGGACGACCGAGAATGGTCTGCCCTCGAATGTCATCCATGATATCGATGCCAGCGGATGGGTTGTCTATATCGCCACCGACAACGGTGTCATCGGGATGTTCGACAACAATCTCTATCCGGCGCGCTCGCTCGAAAACAAGGTTGTCAACGTAGTGCAGAAATTCGAAGGCAAGGTCATCGCCGGGACCGACAGTGAAGGTCTTCTGCTGAAATCAGGCGCCTATCTCAGGACACTGGTCGAATCGGGCGTGATGGCCGAAGAGATCCAGGGTGCGCCCGCACCTGAAGAAATCCAGGCCATGGAAGAGACGCCCGCAATCGAAGAAACCGCCGAGATCGAAGAGGCAAACGTGATCGATCAGCCGGATGAAATCTCTGATTCCGAAGCTAATGAAGTAGTTGAAGCGGATGATGCCGTTGAGGAGAAAGCTGAAGAAATTAAGGAAGTAGAAAGCAAACCGGCCACGCTCACTCTTTCCGGTGAGTAATGCCATTGTATCCTCCATCAACCTGTGGCCGGAGGCCTGCGATAAGGCCGCAAGCTGAAGGCCACAGGTAATCCGAAGCACGATCCTTATGGGAGGGATCCTGCCTGTCAAAGCCCCCCTCGACCAACCCCGGCCGAGGGGGAAATCATTTTATTGCAAGGATGTCGCATGGTTTGCATTGCATTCTGTATCAATGACTGTGTCGAGCAGGTCGAAATCCCATGCCTGAGACCCAAAGGGTCGAAGGTCACGAGCGAAGCTCCTGTCGAAGATCCTGAGCCCGGCGAAGGAAGTCTTGCGAAGAGAGCGAAGCGAGGGAGGTTTCGACATCTTTATTCTGCCGTAATTTATTCATCAAATACGAATGGCATTACGCAACAAATCACCATCAAATTACTATCGTTTTTGCAGCGTTTTTTGCGAAAATTTCCTTGTACTATATTTTCTTTCATTTAATTACACGGAATTGGGTTCGTTTTCCCATTTTTAAAGTTTCGACTTCATTTTGGTAGCAAATTTGTAATCGTGGGGGCCGACCCGCGTGTGTATTGTATCAGGAGATTGATTACAGAATGTATCAGGACATATGTTACAGTATAGGGTATTTTCCTTCTTTAGATGAGGAGGAATGTCATGCCCTG